>MERI01000239.1 GCA_001772005.1 Betaproteobacteria bacterium RIFCSPLOWO2_12_FULL_62_58
CTAACATAATGAAACGCGCGATGCGCCGTCACGATTTTTGCCAAGGGCGCGGCGCTCGATGCAGGCAATGTCGAAAACTTCGTCAATCCGAGCGACAATGCCATGGGCGCGCGCGTAAGACCAACCACTGGATTCCCGCTCCGGATTATAACCTGCCGGGACAGGCTCTAACTCATGCCACCGCCAAAACCCAGAAAGAAAGTCCGGCATCTGGATTCGACCGCATTGATCCCATATCATGCATTAGGACCCATACACGAGGAAATCGAAAGATGAAGCTGACGCTTTACTACGCCCCGATGACCTGTGCGCTCGTGCCCTACGTTACGCTCACCGAGGCCGGCGCCGATTTCGACGTGCGGAACGTCAACACGCGCAGCGGCCAGAACAGGAGTCCCGAGTTCCTGGCGCTCAATCCCAAGCACAAGGTCCCCGTTCTCGTGATTGATGGCGCGCCGCTGACGGAGAACGTCGCCATTCAGATCTGGATTGCGCGCCGGTTCCCCAAGGCGAGGCTCCTGCCGGCAGAACCCGCGGCGGAGATCAAGGCCATCTCGCTCATGGCGTGGTGCGCCTCGGGGATCCACCCGCACCTGACGCCCAATGCGCGGCCCCAGAGTTACTGCGATCTTCCGGGTTCGGAGGAAAGCGTGAAGCGCGTTGCCAACAAGATGCTGTTCGAGGATTTCGAAATCGCCGACGGGTTGCTGGCCGGCCGCGAGTGGTTCTGCGACCACTTCACCGCCGTCGACGCCTACTTCTTCTGGTGTTTCCGGCGCGCGATGTCCTTCAAGCTCGACGTCTCGGCGTTCAGGAACTGCGTGGCCCATTTTGAGCGCATGAAGCTGCGCCCGAGCGTGCACAAGGTCCTCGCCTACGAAAAGCAGGTGCAGGACGCGTTCGCCAAGGCAGCGTGATTATGGTTCAATCGGATTCGGGGAGCGCAATCATCGTGGACACACACGTTTCGCATCACCATCACGGCAACAGGGTGGAGGATTTCCGTCTCATCACCGGCACCGGCAAATACGCCGCCGACTGGAATGCGCCGGGGCAGCTTTATGGATACTTCGTGCGCGCGGACCGGGCGCACGCGCAAATCGTCGCGCTGAACACGGCGCGGGCGCTCGAATATCCCGGCGTACAACACGTCTTCACCGGCGTCGATGCGGTGCGCGCCGGCTACACCAAAATGCCGCATTCACTGACGTTTCCCGGGCGTAACGGCATGAAGGCGCGGGCGCCGGAGCGGCCGGCGCTCGCGCACGGCAAGGTGCGTTTCGTCGGCGAGGCGCTGGCGCTGGTGGTGGCGGAGAGCGCCGTCGCGGCCCAGGACGCGGCCGAGCTGGTCGAGATCGAGTACCGCGACCTGCCGTGCGTGGTCCGGCCGGAAGAGGCGCTTGCGCCGGGAGCGCCGCAACTGCACGACGACGTGCCGGGCAATCTGGCGTTCGAAGCCGAGGCCGGCAACGCGCAGGCCGTCGAAGCGGCGCTCGCCGGCGCCGCGCACGTGACGCGGCTCAAGGTTGAGTCTACCCGCGTCTCGCCCAGTCCGATGGAGCCGCGCGCCTGCCTGGTCGCCTATAACGCGGCGCGCGGCGAGTACGCGTTCAACGTGTGCATGCAGGGCGTTACCACCTTGCGCAAGATGATGTCGTCTTACACCAACGTTCCGGAAGACAAGCTGAAATTTGAAGCGCGCGATGTCGGCGGCGGATTCGGCCAGCGCACGCCGGCCTATCCCGAGTACTGCGCGTTGATGATCGCGGCGAAAGCGGCCGGCAGGCCGGTGAAATGGGTTTCGTCGCGCATGGAAGGGTTCCTGGCGGACAACCACGGGCGCAACAACATCATCAGCGGCGAGCTCGCACTCGACCGCGACGGCAAATTTCTGGCGATGCGGCTGGACTGGGTGAACGACATGGGCGCTTATCTGGCGCCGGGGGCGATGGGCCATATCCGCAACACCACCACCTGCATGACGGGTGTGTATCGCATTCCCGCTTTGTATGCGACGTACCGGGTTCCGCTCACCAACACCACGCCGGTTGGGGCGTACCGCGGCGCCGGGCGTCCGGACGTCGCCTACGTGGTCGAGCGGCTGGTCAATCAGGCGGCGGCCGAGCTTGGGCTCGATGCGGCGGAGTTGCGGCGGCGCAACTTCATCCCGCCGGGGGCATTCCCGTATAAGACGCCGACCGGTTCAACCTACGAGAATGCGGACCTGCCGGGCCTGCTGGAACAGGCGCTGAAGCTCGCCGACTGGCAGGGCTTTGCCGTGCGCCGCGCGCAGTCGGCGGCGGCAGGCAAGCTCCGCGGCATCGGTATCTCGACCGTGATCGAGCCCACCGGCGCGGGCAACGCGCCGAAAGACGAAATCGAGCTGCAACTCGACGCGAGCGGCGCCATCACCGCCTATACGGTTTCCAAAGCACAGGGACATGGCCACGAGACGACCCTGGCGATGATCGTGGCGGATGCACTCGGCGTGCCGCACGCGCAAGTCAAAGTGGTGCAGTGCGCGCCGGACACGCGGCTGCAGGGCAATCACACCGGCGGCTCGCGCACCACGGTGGGCGCCGGCAGCGTGTGCTATCTTGCGGCGCAGAAGCTGATCGAGCAGGGCAAGGCGCTTGCCGCTCTCGAACTGAAACTCGAGCCGTCGCAGATAGCCTACGCCAACGGCGAATTCCGTTCGGACGAATCGCAGCGCACCGTCACGCTGGCCGAGTTGGCGCGATCGAAGACGCTGAGCGTTACCGCCGAAGGCAAGTTCGGCTCCACCTTCCCCAACGGCTGCCACATTGCCGAAGTCGAGGTCGATCCCGAGACCGGCGCCACGCAAATCGTTTCATACTGCGCGGTCGATGACTGCGGCGTCGTCATCAACCACGCGATCGTCGAGGGCCAGTTGCACGGCGGCGTGGTGCAGGGCGCCGGGCAGGTATTCGGCGAGCACATCGTGTACGACCGCGAATCGGGGCAGCCGCTGTCCGCGAGTTTCTTGGACTACACCATGCCGCGCGCCGGGCTGCTGCGCAGCCTGCGCGGAGCGGAACATCCCACGCCGAGCAAGGTCAGCCCGCTCGGCGTCAAGGGCATGGGCGAATCCGGCTGCACCGCTTCGCTGCCCGTGCTCGCCAACGCGGTCATCGACGCGCTGCGGCCACTGGGCGTGCAGCATCTCGACATGCCGCTGACGCCCTCCAGGCTGTGGCACGTCATGCAGGCGGCTAAGCAGGGAAAAAGCTGACGCGGGCGGCTATGCCTACGCCATCGCGTACGCCCCATAGAAAAGCAGGCGCAGGACGCGATTATTCTTGCGCCTTTTTCAGCCTGCGCTGAGTCACCGCATCAGCCAACGACTCCAACAGCTGCTTGCTCGCATCCCATCCAATACAGGCGTCGGTAATACTTTGCCCGTAGATGAGCGGCTTGCCTGGAATAAGATCCTGCCGGCCCGCCTTAAGATGACTTTCCGCCATCACTCCGACGATGCGCGCGTCCCCCGCCGCGATCTGCTTGGCGATGTCCATGCCGGCATCGACCTGCTTTTCGAACTGCTTTAACGAATTGGCGTGGCTCAAGTCGATCATCACGTTCTGCGCCAATCCCGCATCGCCCAAAGCTTTGCACACGGCGTCGATGCTGGCGGCGTCGTAGTTGGGCGTTTTGCCGCCGCGCAGCACGACGTGGCAATCTTCATTTCCAATCGTCGACACAATCGCACAGTGTCCGGCCTTCGTGACGCCGATGAAATGATGCGGCGCCCGGGCGGCCCGAATCGCCTCGACAGCGATGCGGACATTGCCGTCGGTGCCGTTCTTGAAACCGACAGGACACGATAGACCGGACGCGAGCTCCCGGTGTATCTGGCTTTCCGTCGTGCGCGCGCCTATTGCGCCCCATGAGACCAGATCGGCAATGTATTGGGGCGTCACCATGTCGAGAAACTCGCAGCCCGCCGGCATGCCCGCCTCGTTGAGATCGAGCAGGAGCTGACGCGCCAGTCTCAGGCCTTCATTGATGCGGAAGCTGCCGTCCAGGCCGGGATCGTTGACAAGACCCTTCCACCCGACACTCGTGCGCGGCTTCTCGAAATAGACGCGCATCAGCACGAGCAGCTCGCCGGCCAATCGCTGCTTGAGCTCAACCAACCGGCCGCCGTATTCCTTCGCGGCCTTTACATCGTGTATGGAACATGGCCCGATGATAATAACGAGCCTGTCGTCCGCTCCATGAAGGATGCGATGTATTGCGTGCCGCGCCTCGGCGACAACGCTTTTCGCCATGGGCGTGATCGTGAATTGGCGCACGATCTCGGAGGGCGGCGTCAGCTCCTCAATTCCCCGGACGCGAACATCGTCTGTGTTCTCATACATGGTTCCAAGACCCTAAGTTGTATGTCGCCAAAAAGCCATGATATCCCGGCGGCGAAAAAATGGGATCGCACTTCGATTTCGAGTTGATTCGAGGCCGATCCCGCCTGTTCTTGTGCAAGCCGCCCGCGATAGGTTTACTGCGCGGCTCAGGCTGATATCATGCCCCAGCATGGCTCCACACTTCATCGCCCACCTCGACATGGACGCGTTCTACGCGTCGGTTGAATTACTGCGCTACCCGCAGCTTCGCGGCAGGCCCATGGTGATCGGCGGGCGGCGGCGTGCCACGGAGGGAACGGTGGTCCGAACCCTGCGCGAGTATAGCGGCCGGGGCGTGATTACTACGGCCACCTACGAAGCGCGGGCCCTCGGCGTTCATTCGGGCATGGGGCTGATGAAGGCGGCTAAGCTCGCGCCGGATGCGCTGCTGTTGCCGGCGGACTTCGACGAGTACCGGCGCTACTCCCGGATGTTCAAGGACGCGGTGCGCGCGGTGGCGCCGCACATCGAAGACCGCGGCATCGACGAGATTTACATCGACCTCACGAGCCTCGTGCAGTCCAGCGCAGCCGAGGGCGCGCCGGACCCCTGGGCCCGCGCGCGAGTGGTCGCGACGGATATCCAGCGCGCCGTGCGCGAGGCGACCGGTTTGTCGTGCTCGATCGGCGTTACGCCGAACAAGCTCCTGTCGAAGATCGCCTCCGAGCTTGATAAGCCGGGCGGGCTGACGGTTCTCAGCGAAGCCGATATCCCTGCACGCGTCTGGCCGCTGCCGGCACGGAAGGTCAACGGCATCGGCCCCAAGGCGAGCGCGCGGCTGGAGTCGATCGGCATCCGCACCGTTGGCGAACTCGCGAAGGCCGACCGGGCGTTGCTCGTCGGGCATTTCGGCAAGAGTTACGGCGCCTGGATGCACGAGGCCGCGAACGGACGCGACGAACGGGCGGTCATAACCTGGAGCGAGCCGAAATCGATCAGCCGCGAGACAACGTTCGAAGATGACCTGCACCCGGTGCGCGACCGGGAACAGCTCTCGCGCATTTTCACCGACCTGTGCGTGAGGGTGGCCGACGATCTTGAGCGCAAGGGTTACGAGGGCAAGACGATAGGCTTGAAGCTGCGATACGACAACTTCAAGACCGTCACCCGCGACCGCACGCTCGCTCAACCGACGCGCGACGCCCGCACCATACGCCGCGCCGCGGGCGAATGCCTGAAGCGCGTGCCGCTCGACCGGCGCATCCGGCTGCTCGGCGTGCGCATCGGGACGCTCAGCAAACCCGGCGCTCAGGCGCCCCGCGATGCGTCGTCGCGCGCGGCGCACACGCCAATGTTGTTTGAGGATAGATGGAAATCATGAACCGGCAGTGGCGGCTCGCCTTCTACCCGGAAGGCATGCCCGCGGAAGGCAACTGGACGCTGTCGGAAGCTCCGGTTGCCGAACCCGGGGATAATCAGATGCTGGTGCGCGCGATATATCTCGACGTGGCGCCATACATGCGCGGGCGCATCAGCCCGCAGAAGAATTATGCGGCGGGCGTCAGTCCCGGCGATGTGATGATCGGCGGCGGGATCGGCGAAGTCCTGCGCTCGAACTGCAAGGACTACAAGCCGGGTGACATCGTGGTCACCGATCATTCGTTCGGCTGGCAGGAGCATGCGGTATTACGACCCTCTGTCGTGCGCCTGGTGGACCCGCAGCTCGCGCCGTTGCCGTACTGGCTCGACGCGCTCGGCATGAACGGCATGACGGCGTATTTCGCCCTTCTCGATGCAGCACGTGCGCTGCCGGGCGATACGGTTGTCATCTCGGCTGCTGCCGGCTCCGTCGGGCAGATCGCCGGGCAACTCGCCAGGATAGGCGGCTGCCGCGCCATCGGCGTTACGAGCTCGCCGCAGAAGGCCGCATGGTGCCGCGAGATCGGCTACGAAGAAGTCATCAACTACCGCGCGGAATCCGACCTCGCCGGCGCGGTCGCCAAGGCCTGCCCACGGGGCGTGGACGTGTTCATCGACAACACGGCCGGCGCCATTCATGACGCCGTGCTGCAGAACCTGGCGACGCACGCGCGCATCGCGCTCGTTGGCTCCGTGAGCCTCGCGGGCCAGTTCGGCAAGCCCGATATCGGCCCGCGTTTCCTGCGGCAGCTCCTGATCGCGCGCGCGAGTGTGCGGGGATTCCTGGTCGGCGATTACCAGGATCGCTACGCCGCGGCCCGCCGTCGGATTGCGAACTGGTATCAAACCGGCGCTCTGAAGTCGAGATTCGATATCGCGACGGGACTCGAGGAGACGCCAAAAGCGTTTCTCCGCCTGCTGAAGAGCGAGAATCTGGGGAAACAGTTGGTTCAGGTCAGCGCAGAGCCGGCGCCGCGAGGCAATCGTTGACAAAAACGTCACTCCGGCCCTGTCAGTTGGGCGGGCGCGCGATGCCGAGCCGCCGGTCGAGGTAGAAGCAGCGCGCGCAATCCGCGAAGAGCTCGACCTTGGATCGGCTCAAGAGGAACGGCGCAGCGGCGTCAGGCTTAAATAGCTTTGCGGCAGCCATGTGGTCAGTTTACCCCAGTGTCGCCTTTCGTCCCCGCGAAGCTTGTCCCCGAATGCTTCAATCGGGGAGCGGGGACCCGGTTTCACCTTGAACAAACGAGACGTGTCCAGCGTTCACGCCGGCCGCGTGCCGCGACATTTCGGGAACTGCGGACATCCCCAAAACGAACTCCCCGCGTTGCTGCCTTTGCGTGCGGTTCTGAGGACCATTGTTGAACCGCATTGCGGGCAAGAGGGCGCTTCGGTGGCCGAGGTCGTCACCCCGGTAGATGACTCCCTCGCCCCGCGTGCGGGGAGAGGGTTGGGGTGAGGGGCAACAGTTGTTTCACCGTGCGCAGACTGAGCGCCAATCATCTCCACCAACTGATGTCCACCAATCAACTCGATCTCACGTCCTTCGGCGAATCGCCGCGCCTCTTCGCCGTTCTTAGCTTTTCTGCTGCACGTCCCTATACGCGCGGGGCGCAACGTTTCGACATCGTTGATCGAGCTGGTGAGCGACGCGCTGAATAAACTGATCGCTTAAGCGCGTACCGTCTCCCGCCTTTGGGAAAAAAGAAAGTATTTGCTTAGTCGTACCCGTAAGTACCGGAATCCCGGACGGCGAGGTCCTCCGTATGAACCAGCCCGGCAATATTAGGATTGGATGCACTCGCACGGGCTCTCCAACCGCGCTTGAGAGCCACTCCTTTAACCATTTTGCTTGCCTCACGGCCTGTTCCAAGGGTTTAGTTTCACGCCAGCCAGGAAATTCGAGGCGGTTGCCATCATACCCGACCTCCCAGCCGGATTTTCTATTGGGACCTGCCATGGATTTCGCACGCCCTTTGGTTTCAATTGCAAATACACCGCTTGGTCCGACGGCTACATGATCAATACTAAAGTCCTTTGCGGGAAAATCATGAAAAACGTGAAAACCTACTCGTCCGAGTTGGTTTAACTCTTGACCGATGGCAAGCTCTGCTTCATAGCCATTGCAAGCAACATTTCGCGCTTGCCGTTAGCGATGGCGGTTTCCGCAGCCTGAATTGCAGCCTGTTGATCGTGACGTAGCGAGAATCCGTAGGCAAACGGCTCAGTCTTCAACTGCTCGTGGGCGCGAGCTTCGTCGCGCTTCAGTAGTGCAGTCAGTCCCTCCGGCGTGTACCAACCGTCGAGCACATGAGCCAGGTTGTCTGGCCGGCGGACGTCACAAAACCAGATGCCACTGCGCGTCGCGAGCTGACGCAGGAAAGGTCGTCCATTCGAAGAGAATACAAAGGGCAAATGGTATTCAGCCCACGGGCCGCCAGGCGACTGAACACCATCGTCGGCGCCGAAGCCACGGCTGTAGCGCTTAGCTTGCTGGAGGGCGCCAGACACATCTGTATGCTTGCGCTTGGCCTCGACCCCTGCAAGCGCCGTTAGGCCAGCGAAGAGAACGTAGTCTGACGGTCCGGTAGCCGTAGGCCACTCAGCGATAGCGAGGTTCCGCCCTCGCGTGGGCCGCGCGCCCTCCGAGTATCGAAGTACTACCGAATCGGCTTCCCAGCCTGCCTGACGCAGTTGCTGGTCGATGAGCTTACGGGTCTCGGATTCGTCAAGGTGAAGCGCTTCCGCCGCGGCGTTGGCCGCGTAGACGAAGTGCGCGACGTTTTCCCTAACCTGCGTGGCAGCCTGCGCTGGCTCCGCAGCCAGACGTGCTTGTAACGCATTCTTCGCCTGGTCGGCTTCAGATGCCATCTGCTCCCAGAAGGAGCGTTCATCCTTAGCTGCGTTGAGTTTCGCTTCCGCAAATTCCAAGCGTTGCGCCGTCGCATGGTGTGCAGCGCGGTAATCAGTTAGCTCCCGTGTGAGGCGATCGAGCTCAACTCGAAGATCCTCGTTCTCGTGCTTTGGGGAAGCGGGCGGAATGAAGGGCCCCGACTTGTATGACGGGTCCTTAAACGTGCGATGAAACCAGAGTCCGAGCTGCCAGGTGATTTTCAGTGCGGCCAATGCAGCCCCGTGATCTCCCGCCATCGAGTGGCTCGCAGCATTCCCGGCGCGTCGCACCTCTCCGAAAAGCTGAGCAATCTCGCGCGGCAGAATCCCCCCGTCTTGCAGACGACGAAGCATCT
Organism: Betaproteobacteria bacterium RIFCSPLOWO2_12_FULL_62_58; assembly: GCA_001772005.1. Classification (GTDB taxonomy): domain Bacteria; phylum Pseudomonadota; class Gammaproteobacteria; order Burkholderiales; family SG8-41; genus DSOT01. The sequence goes on from MERI01000239.1 coordinate 9,029, forward strand.
CGTATTGTGCCTCCTCCGGTGCGACGTATAGCCCCACTTTCGTCGCCACGAGCTGTGCCAGCAGCTCAGCTAGCTGGCGCAATTTCAGGAGAGAGGTATTCGGATCGTCAGGGAAGTACCGCTCCGCGAGCATGCCCAACCGCACGAGCTGCGCGTCGTGTTCCTGGAGGCAAGAAAAGTTGCTGCTAAGAGTCGGCGGGTCCGTCATCCCCGTCACCCGCAGACAGTATTGTTTGAGCTGACGCGACGCAGCAAACCCACAGAGCTCCTGGTATAGGCGTTCGCCACCCCAGCAATGGCCATCAAGAAGCTCCTCCGCACGCCGCGCAAACTGGTCGCCTGCCTGCCCCACGCGACCGGCCAGCCTGCTTTACCAAGCAGAGCATCGATCATTGCCCGGGCTTCTTCTTCGCTGGACAAGACCTACCTCTCCCCGGCGCGGTGGTATCGGATGATTCTACTCGCCATTGAGGTGATGGGCTCGCTAATCCGGGAGTGCGTGAGATCGGGAGAGGGAGCCTGAACCCCGTGCCGATCAGAGTTCCCGAGGCGGTGTCTTGAAGACCTGCTCTGTGTGCCACGCCAGAAATTCCGGGCGCGGCAGATAGCCTGCGCTCTGGGGAAGGATCAGGCTGGCGCCGTGGTAGGTCAGCATCCGGTTTCTTGTCTGTTCACTGCCGGTCACATGCTGACTGACGACCATCGTATATTGCTGCGACAAAACGGTGAACACGCCGAGATCGAAAAGTTTGTGGTGGAGTGAGCACAGCGCGAGTCCGTTCGGCTCGATGTCGGGTCCGCCGGCCTGGAACCACCGGATGTGTGCGGCTTCGAGCCCCACGACCTCGCCTCCCAGCCGCAGGTCATGCCCGCAGACACAGCAGCGGTACTCGTAAGCGAGAAGAACACGCGCCCTGAATGACGGGTCGCGCCGCGGTCGCTCGGGAGCGCGGACAATCCCCGCTTCACCGGCATCCAGTCCGACGGCATCCAGCACGTCCTGCTGCAGCGATTCAGGGAAGTGCGCTTCCACGATCCTTCGGGCGATGCGCGGGATGAGCAATGGATCGCGCCGCAGCATTTCGACGACTTCGGGCGCAAAGCCCCCAGCGACCTGCCCGTCACGAAGTTCGGTGAGGTTGGGCGTCGCTCCCGACGGGCGATCGAGAATCCGCGCCGGGCCGTCAAGCGTCCAGAGGCCGTCGGTCCTCAAGTGCCAGAATGGATAGTGTCTCGAAGAGGCGGCGCTGGAGGGCCCGAACTGTTCCAGCAGCTTCCGCAGGTCGTCTTCGATCGCGGCGAACTGCGCGGCGGCCGGCTCGCCCCGCCATAACCGGCCAAGCGCAAGCAGCACGAGCAGCGGCTTGTGCACCGCGCGCTGGCCGCCGCGCTGCCAGACGCGAATCCGGTCAAATCGCTCCAGGAGCTCCGACTCGGAGAGCGTCATCGCTTCGTCCAGTACGCGGCCTTCTCGGGAAAGATCCAGCGGATGCCGCCGCGCGGGTCGCTCTTATCACCCAGGTAACGCGGGATGATGTGCAGGTGAACGTGCATCACCGTCTGCCCGGCAGCAGCGCCGTTGTTGATGCCGATGTTGTAGCCGTCCGGGTGGTGTTGGCGATCCAGCAGCGCTTTCACTTCGTCGAGCAGCTCAAGCATCGCCTGCCGTTCTTCCGCCGTCGTTTCGAAGAACGTGGCGACGTGCCGCCGCGGAATGACAAGCGCGTGGCCTTTGGTCAGCGGATAGCCGTCGCGCTTCACGAATGCGAGCGGGCGCTCGATCAGGATGTGGTCCGCCGGCGGCGGACAGAACGGACATGGCTCGTGGGCCTGATGTACGCCCGGCTCGGGGAGGCGGCCAGGCACGTATACGCGCTGTCCAGCGGGATACTGCCTTTGTTTCACGTCCGTCCCTCGGCGTAGTGTTATCAGGCGATTCTACTCGCCATCGCGGTAGCGGGTAATGGGTGATGGGTGATGGGTGATGGGTGATGGGTGGGGCGTGACTGATACGGCGTGACTGGTGGGGCGGGAGCGAGTATCCGAATGATGAATGCAGAATGATGAATGGGGACGGGAGAGCGAGAGGGCGGAAGGAGGAGTGTGCGACGGCTGTTAACTCGTCCGCGCCGCCTGCAAAAGCACCTCGACTTCCGCCAACAACGCCGGCACCTCCTCATCAATGGTGCTCCAGACAACACGATGATCGATCAGGTCGTAACCGTGAATGAGCACGTTACGGAAATCGATGATCTGCCGGTGTTTGCTGATACGGGCAGATGTGTCCGGATCGTGCTGGGCCAGGCGATTCATGGCCTCTCCGATGATCTCGAAGTTGCGCTCGATCGCTTGCCTCAACAAACGGTCGCGCCGATAGTCGTCCAGCGCCTTGCCGCGCACGGCTTGGCGGATGAAGGCGGCGGCGTCGCGAATGTCCTCAAGCAACTTCGGCGCCTTCGGCTGCATAGACAAGCTGTCGCGTCTCGTTGATCGATTCGATGAAGTATGGATTCCGTAGGGAACCAACCGTGACCAGGTCGACCCTACGACCGTACAGCGCTTCAAGCGATTCCTTAAGACCAAAGTAGCGGTCGAAAAGCTTCGACGGATTGGCGTCGAACTCGACGAGAAAGTCGAGATCGCTGCGCTCCGGTTCGAAAGCACCGGTCGCCGCCGAGCCGAAAAGCTCGAGCCGGCGTACGCCGTAGCGCCGGCAGAGGTCAATTACCTCGTTGCGGTGTTGTTCAATCAATTTCGTCATGGCGGGCCTCGCACCCGAATTATGCCGCGAATGCGCCGTTAAGCGAAGCAGTGACGAAGGTGAAGGCGCATAGGCCGCGGCGAACCGCGATCAGTTTTCCCAGGGATTGATGACCTTGACGCCGCAACCTTCGAAATCCGCGACATTCCGGGTCGCGATCGCAGCCCCGCTGGAGCGGGCGATGGCGGCAATCTGCGCGTCAAAATGAGAGATCGGGCGTCCGGCCCGGCGGCGGTCGGCGGCAATGCTGGCGTAGGAGCCTGCGGCATCGCTGCCAAAAGGGAGAATGCGACCGGCAAAGTCTTCCCGGAACATCGCTTCGGCCGCGGACTCAAAGGCCTTCCGCCGCCGACCC
>MERI01000240.1 GCA_001772005.1 Betaproteobacteria bacterium RIFCSPLOWO2_12_FULL_62_58
CTCCCCTCCCACCTACTCGGAGGGGGCATTTCACTCAGCTTTCTTACGTGAGGCAACGAATCCATTTCACTCAGGTTTTTGATGAGTCAATGCGCAGCCTTGACGGTGACTGGCCGTTAATATACGGTGAGCCAGCCGCGTTCAGCTTGAGGTTCGCTCCGCCGAACCGGCACTCAAACCATAAACAATTACTGAAGGAGGGGCTTATGAACCACGGTTGTTTACTGCGACGATTCAGGGTGATGTTCACGGCCGTTATGCTGGCGGCGGCCTTGTCCGTCACCTTGGGAGCCACCCAACCCGCCCACGCCCAGGACAAGCCGCAGAAAGTCGTGCTGCGCTTCGCCTCGGACTTTCCGCCGCCGCCGCACCCGGCGGGCCTCGCGATGAGGTACTTGGCCGACCGGTTGCCGCAGGTGATTCCCGGAAGCGAGGCGCGTCTCTACTTCGCCGGCGCGCTCTACACCATACCCGAGGCTTTTGAGGCGATGCGCCAGGGCAACCTGGAGATGACCTGGATGCAGATCGGCAAGGCGGCGCCTGTCGATCCCTGGATGATGGCTCTGGTTGGGCCGGGCATCCTCACGACCGTCGGCGCGGTCGATAACCTGGAAAAGACGAAGACCTACCAGATGCTGATCGACCGCCTGCAGAAGAAACAGCTAATCACGGTGTTCGGCGTCGGGCACATGAGCTTCGGCATGGGCGTGGGGGGCAAGAAGCGCTATGTCAAGCCCGAAGACTTCAACGGCAAGAAGGTGCGCAGCATGGGGCCGGTCGAGAATGCCGTGCTCGATGCGTGGAAGGCGAACCCGGTCGTGATGGGGTTCGGCGAAGTGCCGAACGCGATGGAGTCCGGCGTCATCGACGGGCTGATGACCAGCCTCGGCGGCTGGAACAGCATGCGCGAGCAGGCGCCTTACTACACGATGGGCGGCGCCGGCGCGTTCGTCGGCGATTACTACATGATTAGCGCGAGCCGCCGTTGGTGGGATCGCCTGAGCCCGGCGACCCGGACTGCGCTGGACGGATTGATCAAGGAAACGATCCAGGTGCAGAAAGAGTTCAACTGGTGCTTCGACAAAATGGCCTACGACAAGTACGGCACCAAGGATCCGTCGAAGCCGGGCGTGTACTGGTTGACGTCGCAGGAGGTTTCCGCCATGGTGAACGCAATGGGTGACTCGGCGACCCGCTATGTGAAGAGCAAGACACCCAAGGAGGCAAGCCCCTGGGTGGATAACTTCGTCAAGGAAGGCCGCGAGCTGTCGAAGCAGAACCCGCCCGGTTCCTCCTGGATCGAGAAGGTGGACTGCTCGAAGCACGCGTCGAAGCTCGTGATCAAGTAGCGCGCAGGAGTTTGTGCGGCTTTCGTCGTACAAACTCCTGAAGTAAAACCGCCCGCAGATCTGGTGCGGAGTTGATCGAAAATCCCCTTGTTGGCCGCAGTAACTGGCCGAAGCAGGGTCGAGTGCATGTATGTGGAGTCTTTATGTGCCGTTTTGCCTGCGGGCGGTTTTGGATGAGGAGTGTGTCGGGACAAGGTCCGACACACTCCTAGACGCGTGGAGAAGGCGTATGCAATCTGGCGCGCGTTCCAGGACCGGGTCCTGGGGCGCGCCGCCGCGCTGCTGCTGGTCGGCTGCACGCTGCTCGCACTGCTCGAGATCTTCCGCCGCTACATACTGGGCTATTCTTTCGAGTGGCAAGCCGACGCCGTCACCTTCTTCATCCTGAGCGGCGTTTTTCTCTACTTCGGCATCTCACAGCGCCACGACGATCACCTCAACGTGGCGGTGCTGCCCGAGGTGCTGGCAGCGATCGGGCCGCGCGCGCGCCGCGCTGCCGAGGTCATCAAGGTCATCGCCCAGGTCATCACTTGCGCGTTCCTCATCGCCGTGGTGTGGTGGGGCATACCGGAGGTGCGGGAAAGCGTGCACTACGAATCCCGGACGGAGAGCCTGGCGTTTCCCATGTGGCCGTTCCTGGCGGTGCTGCTCGCCGGGTTCGCGTTCATGGCAGTTACGCTGTTTTTCCAGATCTATCGCGGCATCCAGAAGCTGCGCGGCGTGAGCGTTCTCGAGGAACCGCCAGAAGCAAAAGAGGCAGCGCTGCACTGATGCGCTGATCCACAAGGGGGAGCCGATGTACATCACAGGGATCGTGGCCCTGGTGCTGCTCGTGCTGAGCGTGCCGATCGGCATCGCGTTGAGCGCGGCGAGCGCGGCCTACATCTTCGTCGATCCGCTGCTCGAGCCCACCGTCATCTTCCGCCAGTTTTTCAGCTTCATCGGGCGTTACTCGCTGATGGCGATTCCGCTTTTCATCTTCGCCGGTTTCCTCATGGAGCGCACCGGCCTGGTCGCGCAGTTGTTCCGGTTCGCCGACGCGCTGGTGGGCTGGATGCCCGGCGGGTTCGGCGTCGCGACCGTGCTCGCGTGCGTGCTGTTCGGGGCGATCTCGGGGTCGAGCGTCGCGATGGCGGCGGCGATGGCCGTCATCGCCATTCCCGAGATGAGGAAGCGCGGCTACCCGGACTGGCTCTCGGCGGGCCTGGTGGCCACGGCCGGCGGCATTGCGATGCTGATACCGCCGAGCATCATCCTGCTGCTTTACGGTCTCGTGACCGAGACGTCGGTGACGCGCCTGTTCTTTGCCGGCATCATCCCGGGTCTGATGCTCGCGTTCGGCAACATCATCACTGTCGTCGTCATCGCGATCTTCTTGAAACTGCCGCGCGGCAAGTTCGACCGCCGCCGGATCTGGCCCGAAACCAGGGGAGCGCTGCCGGCGCTCGGCATGCCGGTCGTCATCCTCGGCGGGCTCTACGGGGGACTGTTCACGCCCACGGAGGCCGCGGCTGCCGCCTGCGGCTACGCCCTCCTCTACGGGCTCATCAGCGGCCGGGGCGAATTCGTCAAGCAGATTTTGCCCGTCGCCGCCCGCTCGCTCAGACTGACGGCGGTGATCCTGTTCCTGGTGGGCAGCGTCGGTGTGTTCCAGTTCCTGGCGGCGAACCTGTACTGGCCGCAGAAGATCACCGAGACCATCGTCGGATGGGGGCTGACGCCGCTCGGATTCATCTTCGCGTTCATGGGGGTGCTGCTGATCCTAGGAGCCTTGGTGGATGGCGTCGCGATGGTGCTGCTGACGGTGCCGGTGGTGTTCCCGGTCGCCATGGCGCTCAAGATCGACCCGATCGCCCTCGGCGTCATGATCACGCTCAATGTCGAGACGGGCGTGGTCACGCCCCCGGTCGGCCTGAATCTCTTCGCGGTGAGCGGCACCTCGAAAATTCCCCTGATGCAGGTCCTGAAGGGCACCATCCCGTTCTTCATCGGCGATCTCACCGTGCTGTTCCTGGTGATCTTCTTCCCGGGGCTGGCGACCTGGCTGCCGAACCAGCTCATCACAGACGTCTTCAAGTGATCGCGTAAGCGCTCGCGGGAGCGTACCCGGGGTCGCTGCGAAAAACCGGGTTCTCCGGCCCAAAGGTCATGCCTGATTCCACGGCCCAGCCGACAATGGAAAACGCGCCGCGCCGCCACTATCGCCACATCGAGGTGCGTCCGATCGCCGGCGCGCTCGGCGCCGAGATCCTGGGCGTGGACAGCGCGCGGCCGCTTGGCGATGAAGTTGTTACCGAGATCCGCCAGGCCTTTCTCGATCATTTGGTGATTTTTCTCCGGAGCCAGAAACTGACCCCGCCGCAGCAGCTCGCGTTCGCGCGGCGATTCGGCGAGCCAATGGAATACCCGCAGTTGAAGGGCCTCCCCGACTGTCCGTTGATCACCCCGGTGATCAAGCTCGCGCACGAGCGGGTGAACTTCGGCGGCGTGTGGCATTCCGACACCACCTATCTCGCGCGTCCGCCGATGGCGAGCATGCTCTACGCCGTGGAGATTCCGCCCTACGGCGGCGACACGCTCTTCGCCAACCAGTATCTGGCCTACGAGGCTCTCTCGGAAGGGCTGAAACGGGCGCTCGCCGGCCTCGCCGGCATCAACACCTCGACGAAGGCCGATGTCTCGAAGACGCGCGAGGACCGCTTGCGCGACGCCGGCGCGGAAATGAAGGTACTGATCGCGGAGCACCCCGTCGTGCGCACGCATCCGGAGACGGGGCGCAAGGCGCTGTATGTGAACGTCGGTCACACGACCCACTTCAAGAACTGGACGGAGCGCGAGAGCGAGCCGCTGCTCGACTATCTTTTCAGGCATCAGGTCAGGCCGGAGTTCACCTGCCGCTTTCGCTGGGAGCCCGGCTCGCTCGCCTTCTGGGACAATCGCTGCACCCAGCACAACCCGGTGAATGACTACCACGGATTCAAGCGCGTCATGCACCGCGTGACGCTGGCGGGCGACACGCCGTGCCGAACACCCGTGGGCGGCGAGCGGTGAGCGGAAAAATCCTTGAGTCAGGAGGCTGTTGAAAAACTTCCTGCCGGCCGTTCGTGTCGCGCGTAACGTAGTGAAGTCGAAACATGAACGGCACAAAATCATAGACTGATTCATCCTTCGACTTCGCGGCGTTGCCGCTACGCTCAGGACGAACGGTTTGTTTCAACAGCCTGTTCAAACGCACCTATAATTTTCCCGGCGACGCCGCGCCGCTCAGCCAGACGCGCTCGATCTGCGGCAGCGCCTGCTCGATGCGCCGCCCGATCTCTTCGTCGGTGAGCGAGCTCAAGGGATGGGTGATCACGACCGGCTCCAGTCCCGCCATGCCGAGCGCGTCGCGCTGCGTCTCGGCCTCGAGCACGAACTCGGTCGTGACGATCACGGCCGTGGGGCGGCCCCCGGACTCCAGCATCACAGAGTCGTGCATACAGCACGACGTGCAGGACCCTCAGTCGCCGATGGCGGTGATGACGAGGTCGTTATTGGCCGCGATTTCGGCGATCAGCTCGGGCGTGCCGGCGAGCGAGAAGTTTTCCTTGCGGTAGTAATTCACCGCGCTGAAGGCGTGCTTCTCCGCGAGCCGGTCGCGCACGCCGCGCAACAGCTTGTTGGCGTTCCACTTGGTGTTGTCGAGCAGGCCGAGCCGCAGGCCCTCGAGCTTCCTCACTCGCGGGGCCGTCGTCATGGGCGCCGCTTCCACCACGCCACGCGGGTCGTAGACCGGTATCGCATTCGTCATCGCTTACTCCTTGCTACAAGGGGTGATGAGTACTGGTGATGATAACTGGTGACGACTACTGGTGATGGGTAGGGAGCTACCGCTTTCTACCTGGGGTTTCATCACCAACTCTTATCACCATTATCCATCACCATTTTTCATCACTTTCTCTAGAGATAGCAGGTGCCGTCTGAGCATTGAAGGTTGCCCGCGGGCTGCGCGCCGCCTACGCCGCGCAGCACCGGCGAGGACATGTGCCCCCAGCCCGGGATGAAGGCGGAGAAGCGCCCGGCCTCGCCGCCGGCAACGAACAGGTGGATGTTGTCGGGACTCGGCACGATCGGCGTGCGCGCGTCGGGCTCGCGCTTGTACCACACCGGCAGGTTGCGGTTGTAGACCTTGCCATAGCGGCCGTTGCCGTAGAGGTCGCCCCACCGGTTGCCGGAATGCGCCCACAGGTAATGGCGGATGTCGTGGCGTTTCCAGCCGGACTTGGCGATGGTGACCGCATGCTCGGGACCGAGGACCACCGCGCAATGCCCGGCCGAGACGGCGTTGTTGTTGCAGATCGTGCTCATCGCGGAGCAGACGCTGTCGAGGATCCCTTCCGCATCGTTCGCGTAGTGGTTGGTGACGCTGTGCGGCGGCTCGGCGGCCAGCAGAAAGACGGTGGAATCCTCCGCCTTATAGCCTTTCTCGACGTGATAGGGCGCGAACGGGCTGGCCTCCTCGTTCTCTGCGATGCAGTAGGTGTATTTCCCGGGGTGGCCAAGCGTGCTCTTGTCGAGCAGCCCCGGCCAGCCGCCGCCGACGTTGAGCAGGACGAGGCGCAGTGCGCGCCCGATGGTGGCGTTGGCGCGGTTGCCCGAGCCGAACACGTTGCAGCCGGCGTTCATGCCGATGGCCCGGCGGATCGGCCCATTCACCACCAGCAGCGGGCTCGCCATGTGGGTGGTGGCCTGCACGCCGTTCAGGTTGAAGCGCGAATCGCACAGCGCCAGCATTGCCGCCTCGACCACCGGCGCGTATTCAGGCCGGCAACCCGCCATCACCATGTTGATCGCGAGCCCTTCGCGCGTTAGGCTGCCCCAGCGCGGCGGGATGCGGCTCACCAGCCGCCCGGGCTCGCCGCCCAACGCGGCGATGACCGCCGCGATCTTCTCCGGCGTGGGGGGGACGAGCGGAAAGCCGTCGGAATAACCCTGCTCGTAATACCACTCGATGAGATCGGTGCCTTCAGGCACGTGCGGCGCGTCGGCCGGCGACGGCACCTGGATGGCGGCGGATTGTCCCATGTTCTGTTCCGGGCTGAATAAGGAAAAGGGGGGGTGTTCGCATTATCTCATCGCCTGAAAGAAGATGGGTGCCAACTGTAGAGAGATAAAGGTATTTCTCCATCAGCGTGTCGGACTCCATCGGTTAAGGAGTTTGTCGGGCTCAAGCCCGAGAAACTCCTGGGGCTTCCAAACCGGTGAGGAATTGAGTAAATTGCGGCTTCAGAGGAGGAAACCCATGAAATCCTTATTCGCCTTTGCCGCGGCAACTATCCTGCTGGCTGCCTGCCAGACCACGCCCCCCGAACCGCTGCGGGCGACGGCGCAGTTACAACCGACCAAAGGCAACAAGACCTTCGGCGAGGCGACCTTCGAGCAGGTGGGCGACAAGGTCCGCGTCGTGGTATTCGTCCAGGGGCTCAAGCCCGGACAGGAGCACGGCCTGCATATCCACGAGGTCGGCGACTGCAGCTCGGGTGACGGCATGAGCACCAAGGGCCACTTCAATCCCTTCGGCAAACCGCACGGGCCTCAAGGCAGTGCCGAGCGCCACGCCGGCGACCTGCCGGCGCTCAAGGCCAACAAGGCGGGGCGCGCCAACGTCCAGATCGATCTCGACATCATCACACTGACGCCCGGGCCGGCGAGCATCATTGGCCGTGGACTCATCGCTCACGCCGATCCCGACGACTACAAGACCCAGCCGACCGGCAACGCCGGCGCGCGCATCGCCTGCGGCGTGATCCAGCCTGGCTGACGTGGTGACGAAGTGATGCAGTGACGAAGTGATGCAGTGACGGAGTGACGAAAACATTTCCCCTCCTGACCGAGGAGGGGTGCCGCGAAAGCGCCGGGGTGGTGGGCCATCACCGATCATTCTTTTCAATACCCTTCTTTTCAATACCCGCTTGACGGGTGCCTTGAGGGGTACTCATCACCCATCACGCTGTCAAATAACTTTCGAATCCCTCAGCGCCTGGATGCGCGCGCCGTCGTAGCCGATCTCCCGCAGCAGCGCCTCCGTGTGCTCGCCTAGCGCCGGTGCCGCGCGCGCCGGCGCCTCCTCGCCCTCACATTGCACTGGCGGGGCGACCATGCGGTAGGACCCCTTCACCGGGTGCGGCAGCGTCTGCAACCGGCCGTGCTCCGTCACGAACGGACTCTCGAGCGCTTGCGCGAGATCGTGGATTGGCGCCGCCGGCACGGCGCCGGCGAAAACCGCGAGCCACTCCGCCGTCGTGCGCTGCTCCAGCTCGCGGTCGAGCATCTCGGTCAGCAGATCGCGGAGCCGCAGCCGGTCCGGGAACAGGCGAAAGCGCGCGTCCTCGCTCCACTCTGGATGTCCGAGTTTCTCGCACAGCGCCGGCCAGAACTTCTCCTTGTTGCACATGAGGTAGATCCAGCCGTCGCGCGTGCGATAGAGCTGGCACGGCGTCAACGCGGGATGCGCTGAGCGCGGCAGGCGCCCGGTGACGACGCCTTCGTTCAGGTACCAGGTAGCGAGATAGTTCACGTTGTGCAGCGCCACGTCGAACAGGCTCACGTCGATGTCGCGTCCCACGCCGGTCGCGCGCGCGGAGGTCAGCGCCGCGAGCAGCGCGTACGCGAGCCCGAGTCCCGTCATCAGGTCCACGATCGAGAGTCCGAAGCGCGCCGGCGGCGCACCGGGCTCGCCGGTCAGCGAGAAGTAGCCGGCCTCCGCCTGCATCAGGTAGTCGAACCCCGGCCAGTCGGCGCGCGGGCCGCTGCGCCCGTAGGCGGAGAGGTGTGCGCACACGATCTTCGGGTTGTGCGCCTTGAGGCGCTCGTAGACCAGCCCGAGCTTCACCGGCACGGTTCCGCGCAGGTTCGAGGCGAGCGCGTCCGCCGTGCGCACGAGATCGTGCAGCACCGCCTGTCCTTCCGGGCGGCTCAGATCGAGCGTGAGGCTTTTTTTGTTGCGGTTGAAGCTGTGGAAGAACTCGCTGTCGCCGGGCGCGAAGAAGTACGGTCCCACCGCGCGCGACATGTCGCCGCCGTCGTTGGGGTTCTCGATCTTGATCACCTCGGCGCCCTGGTCGGCGAGGAACATCGTGCCGAACGGCCCCGCCCCGTACTGCTCGACCGCCAGCACGCGCACGCCGTCTAGCGGCAGCATGGCGAACCATTAAGGCTCATATGAGCCGCAGCTAAACGCAGCGAGTTGGACATGACTGACTGGTGAGCTCATGACCGAGTAAATGCGTGACGTAAGAAGCTTTGTCAGCGGCGCGTCAACTCCAAACTTGTTTTCAGCCCAATTTCTTATCTCGTGGTATCGGCTATGGTCGAACCGGACCCCGAAGAGCGGTTCGAAGATGAGTGCTAAGTCGCGAAGAACAGACTTCGCATTGTAGAGATAGGTCTCAGCCTGCTCAGTAAGGCGGGATATCTGCGGCACTTCGACAACTCGTCCGTCGGACTGAGTGGATATTTCACTTTCGTGTATACGTTTTCTGATGGCTTCGGTTTCTTGACTTACGTTGTCACACAGCTCCATGCACTGAAGAAGTCGTGGCTTGACGGAGTTGATGTAAATCTCAAGCACTCGATCTTGCTTGTCTTTTGGAAGATTGAAGAACCGGATGACCTCATGAGTCTGCACTGCCAACCGGGCCACAATGGGATTGCTAGTCCCATGGTCCGACACCTTCTTAATGACGAAAGGCATGCGCCAAACCGATGACAGTAAACAGGGTCAGTGTATTTTCATTAGCTGAGAATGTTACTCTGACCCGGATTCACTGGAGACACATTCTGCTTGCTGCGATACCAGCGCAGGATGCGGATCGTGCTCCTGGTCTCGCGATAGTTGACGATGAAATCGATCGACGCGCCAAACGCGTCTCGAGCCGCGCGCGCTCACTCAAGCAGCTGTTGGCCGGCGCTTCGCGGCATGCCGCTCGATGGTGGCCCGCGCTCGCGCCATTACTTTGCCGTGTGGAATCGCGCCATGGCGGTCTATATCTTCGTCGGCTTCAATGGTCTCGCGCACGTCTTGCTCAGTCGCCTCGAGGCCATCGCGTAAGACGAAGCGCAGCATCGATTTCGGCGTGCGGCCAGCGAGCTGGGCAAGCTTCTCGATGCGGCGTCGCTGCCCCGGAGTCAGTGCCAAGGATCGCATGCGCATTATTCCTCAGTTGATCGTGATCTTGGCCTGCTTGATCACCTCGGCCCACTCGGCAATCTCGCGCTTGATCAACGTCAGGAACTCCTCGGGCGTGCCGCCGGTCGGCTCGAGTCCTTCGTTCGCGATTCGCGCCGCGAAATCCGGCGCCTTCACGATCTTGTTGATTTCGGCGTTCAGCCTGTCGATGATGGGTTTCGGCACGCCCCTGGGCGCAATCACGCCGTGCCAGTTGTTCACTTGGTACTTGTAGCCCGATTCCATGACAGTCGGCACGTCGGGCAGCGCGCTGACGCGTTTCGGGAAGCTCACCGCGAGTGCGACCAGGCGCTTTGCCTTGACGTGGGGCACAGCGGCGGCCGCGGCAGCGACCATCATCTGCGTCTGTCCCGATATCGTGTCGATAACGGCGGGGCCGGTGCCCTTGTAGGGGATGTGCGTGATCTTTATCCCGGTGCGCATGGCGAACAGTTCCGTGGCGAGATGCGTGATGCCACCCTGGCCCGTCGAGGCATAATTGATCTGCCCGGGCTTGGCTTTAGCGAGCGCGACGAGTTGCTTCACGGTCTTGATAGGCAACGACGGATGCACGGTGATAACGTAGGGACCATCCTCGGTCTGGATCACCGGAACCATGTCGTTCAGCGCGTCGTACTTCAGGTTCTTGTAGAGACTCGGGGAGGTCGTGAAGCTGCCCGAGATAAGCAGCAGCGTGTACCCGTCCGCCGGGGACTTGAACGCGACCTCCGTGCCGAGCGTGCTTCCCGCGCCCCCCCTGTTGTCGACGATGAACTGCTGTCCGAACACCTTGGTAAGCGGCGGCGCGATCAAGCGCGCGATGTAATCCGAGCCGCCGCCGGGGGGGAACGGCACGATGATCCGCACCGACTTCGTCGGGTAATTCTGCGATTGTGCGACGCCGCCCGCGGCGCACAGCGCCGCCGCGACGAAAAGATGCATGGATTTCATTCTGAAGGCTCCTGTCTTGGGATCTGTGGCTGTTGTCGTTCCGCAGCCGTATTTTAACCCCGATTAACCGCCTCCATTTGCCTTCATCGGCGGCTCAATAAACCCGTGAGTCGTGAAATCGGGAGATCGCGAGAGAGAGTTAGTACGCTGTGCCGCTCTCCCGCCCTCACGCTCTCGCGTACTCACGCTGGATAGCGCTTGACGAGCTCGCGGGCGATGATGATCCGCTGCAGCTCGTTGGTGCCCTCGCCGATCGCGAGCAGCGGCGCGTCGCGATAGTAGCGCTCGATGTTGAACTCCTTCGAGTAGCCGTAGGCGCCGTGGATGCGCATCGCCTCCAGGCTGTTTTCGAGCGCTGCCTCGGTGGCGTAGAGCTTCGCCATGCCGGCCTCGAGATCGCAGCGCCCGCCCGCGTCATAGGCGCGCGCGGCGGATTCGACCAGCAGGCGCGCGGCCTCGACCCGCGTCGCCATGTCGGCGAGCTTGATCTGAATCGCCTGGTGCTCGGCGATCGGCTTGCCGAAGGTCTTGCGCTGCTGAGCATAGCGCAGCGATTCCTCCAGGCACGCGCGCGCGAGTCCCGCCCCGCGCGCCGCGACGTTGATGCGCCCGAGCTCGAGCCCGTTTAGCACCTGCTGCAGGCCGCGGCCTTCCTCCGTCCCGATCAGATTCGCGGCCGGCACCCGGCAGTCTTCGAATGTGAGCTCGGCCGTATCGATGCCGCGGTAACCGAGCTTCTCGAGCTTGCGCACCACCTTGAAGCCCGGTCCCTTCTCGATCAGCAGCAGGCTCATGCCCCGGTGCGGCGGTTGCGCGCGCAGATCGGTCTTCACCAGCACCGCCAGAATCTGCCCCTCGGCGCTGTTGGTGATCCAGGTCTTGGCGCCGTTGACGACGTAGTGGCCACCTTCGCGGCGCGCGTGCGTGCGGATCGCCTGCAGGTCCGTGCCGCAGTCGGGCTCGGTCAGCGCGATGCCGCCGCGCAACTCGCCGCTCGCGAAACGCGGCAGGTAGCGCGTCTTTTGTTCGTCAGTACCGAAACGCTGCACCGCCCCCGCCATGATGAGATGCGAATTGAAGAATCCCGGCACCGACATCCACACCGCCGACATGCGCTCGACGATCCTCGCATAGGTCAGCGCCGGGAGACCGAGCCCGCCGTGCTCTGGCGCGATGGTGGCGCCGAAGAGCCCGAGCGTCGCCAGCTTCTCGACGATCCCAATCGGGTAGGTGTCGGCGGCTTCCAGCGCGTGCGCGACCGGGCGCACGTCCCGCTCGAGGAATCGGTCCACGCTCTGCAGGATAAGCGTTTCCTGCCCGTCGCCTGCGGGCGGCTGCGGTGTTGCGTCCATGCCTAGAGCTCGCAACAAAATGACCGAGCGGTGGCGATAGAGCACCACCCCCACCCTGGCCCTCCCCCTGGGGGGGAGGGGAGAACTTTTCTGTTTATAGGAACATAAAAGACCTCCTTCCCCCTCAGGGGGAAGGTTGGGATGGGGGTGGGTCGGGCCAATCTCATTGCGTTATCGGCGCTTAGTAACCGGCCACATCGTCCACGGCGTGGCCGCGCTTGGGCACGAGAATAGCGCGCTCGTAGCTCATGAACACGGTGCCGTCGGTTTTCCTGCCGGTGGTGCGCACGGTGACGATCCCCTGCGTCGGGCGCGACTTCGACTCGCGCACCTCCAGCACTTCGGACTCGGCGTAGATCGTGTCGCCGGCGAACACCGGCGCCGTCAGCCGGACCTTGTCCCAGCCGAGGTTGGCAACCGCCTTCTGGCTGAGATCGCTGACGCTCATGCCGGTGACCATCGCCAGCGTCAGGCAGCTGTTCACCAGCGGCCGCCCGAACTCGGTCTTCGCGGCATACGCCGCATCGAAGTGCAGCGGGTGGTTATTCATGGTGAGCAGCGTGAACCAGGTGTTGTCGGCTTCCGAGATCGTGCGCCCCGGCCGGTGCTCGTAGACGTCGCCGACCTTGAAGTCCTCGAAGTACCGGCCGAAGGACTCGCGGTAACGGTTCGGCCCCACTTGCTTTCGATCAATAGTCATATTGATCGAAACGTGAGGGCGTCAGATCGGGAGTGCGTGAGGGCGAAAAAGCGGATCTTTTCCATCTGACGATCTCCCGACCTCACGATCTCCCGGCCGCAGCGCGGCGCCCGCTCGTCTCGTCGGGACGCGTCAGGCGCAGCAGCGCGCCGATGTCCCGCGCCTGATCGAGCGCCAGCAGTGCGCCCGCGAGCTCGTCGCGCCGGCGCGCGGAGAGATAAGGCCCGGCGAGCCCGTCGAACTTGGCGCGCAACTCGGCCGCCGAAAGAAAATTCCCCGGTTCGCCCTTCGGCACCCGCACATAGGTCTGGAACGCGCCGCGCGCAGTCTTGATCCGCACGGCTGCGCTCATTTCCGCGGGAAAGTCGGCCTGGACATTCGGATCGATGCGTGTCCGTACCCGTTTGCACAATGCCAGAGTGACGGGATCGCCGAGATGGCGCGCGTAGTCGTCCCACGCGAGGCCGCCGGTGCGCAGCGCCACGGAGGCGCAAAACGCCATCGAGAACTGCCCGTCCACAACCGATTTGGGAGACTGCTTGGCCGGCTCCGGGTCACCGGTGATTTTCCACCCCGCCTCGGGCAGGCCGACCTCGACCGCTTCGACCTCGTCCGCCCTGATGCCGTGCGCGCGGGCGAGCGCGAGTATCCCGTCGATGGCGGCATGACTGTAGCGGCACGAGGGGTAGGGCTTCACAGCGATCTTCAGCGTTTCCCAGCGGCGGCCGAGCCCGTCCACCACTTTCTCCGCGTCTGCGGCGGGCGCATAAGCGTGCAGGAAACCCCATTTGCCCTCGATGGCGTCGCTCGCGCCCTTGTAGCCCTCGCGCGCCAGAGTTGCCGCGATCAGCCCGCACATTGCCGCGTGGCCGACGTGCGAGCGCTTGGTCCAGGCGCCGTTCACCAGGAACTGCATCGAGCCCGCCGCCATGCTGAGCACGATCCCGAAGGCATTGGCGTAGCCCTCCGGATCGAGCCCGAGCAGGCGCCCGGCGGCGGCGGCCGCGCCGAAGGCGCCGCAGGTCGCAGTCGGGTGGAAGCCGCGGTCGTAATGCGCCGCCGGGTCGAGCGCGAGGCTCAGGCGAATCTGCACCTCGTAGCCAGCGACGATGGCGGCGATCGCCGCCTTCCCATCGGCGCCCCCCATCTCGGCGGCGGCGAAGGCGGCCGGCATGATCGGCGCGCTCGGATGCAGCGAGCCGGGCGCGTGGGTGTCGTCGAAGTCGAGCGAGTGGGCGAGGGTGCCGTTCAGCATCGCCGCCCCGGGCGGAGTGTAACCAGCGGCATCCCCGATTACCGTGCAGGCGCCGCCCGTGAGGCCCAGCCGGCAGGCGGCGGAAACCATCGCCGGCGTCGATTCCGCCTCATTGCGGGCGCGCATTGCGATGCCGACGAGGTCGAGGGCGAGCGCCTTGACGCGCCCGCCCACCTCGCCGGGCAATGCGTCGTAAGAGATCCCCGCGACAAATTCGCCAAGCGTACGCGTGATTGCAGTCATGGGCTCCTCCTGGAACCGGTCTTACCGCTCCTGGGTGGGCGGAAAGCAGACATCATAAGAGAGCGGCCCGTTCCCGGCAACGCGGAGTAATTGGGGTCACACCACGCCCGAGGCCGGGACCCTGCGCTGGGGCAAGGTGGTCAAGACCGCCGGCATCAAGCCGGAGTGAGGGATGGTCTTCGAACTCGGCCGCGTCCGGCAAAATGTGGGAACCGCCGATCTTTGAACACCCGCAAAAAGCGACGAAGCTCGATCACCGTACACTTATGCAAGACGATGCCGGGGAGATTGAATTTCGTGCCCGTCGGTGATTCAATTCCTGCGGGGGCACATGCGTGCCGGAAGGCTCATAAGGAGATTCATGCTGACACCCACACGAATTTGCGTCCGCTTGGGGCGCGTCCTGCTAGGCGCGCTTGCGATATCCGCCGCGGTCCCGGTCCATGCTCAACAGTTTCCCACGCGGCCCGTGCGCCTGGTGGTGCCGTATCCTGCGGGCGGCGCCAACGACATCGTGGCGCGGCTGCTCGCGCCGAAGATGGGCGAGCAGCTCGGCCAGAACGTCGTCGTCGACAATCGTGGCGGCGGGAACACCCTCATCGGTTCGGAACTGGTGGCCAAGGCGGTGCCCAACGGCTACACGATCCTGATCGTTGCCGCCGGCCACGCCATCAATCCCAGCCTCTACCCCAAGCTGCCGTACGACACGGCGCGCGATTTCGCGCCGATCGCGCTGATCGGTGACGGCGCCTACGTACTGGTGGCGCATCCCTCGACCGGGATCTCGTCGGTCGCCGATCTCATCGCGGCCGCCAGGAGCAAGCCGGGGCAGATCGCTTACGCCTCGTCGAGCGTAGGCAACCTGACGCACCTGGCCGCGGAACTGTTCAACTCCCTCGCCGGGGTCAAGATGCTGCACGTGCCGTACAAGGGCGGCAACCCCGCGATGACGGATCTACTCGGCGGCAGGGTTGCGGTCTTCTTTTCCACCGTTGCCGTGGCGCGGCCTCACCTGCAGTCCGGCAGGATCAAGGGTCTGGGCGTGACGACCGCGCGGCGCACCATGGCGCTGCCGAATCTGCCGCCGATCGCGGAAGCGGGTTTGCCCGGTTACGAAGTGAGCGGCTGGTACGGCCTGGTCGCGCCGGCGGCGACGCCCAAGGCGGCCATAGACCGGCTGCATGGCGCCGTGCAGGTGGCACTGCGACAACCCGACATCAAGGACAAGCTCCTCGGAGTCGGCATCGAAACAGTGGACGCTGCGACCGCGCAGTTCGGGGAAAAGATCAAAGTCGAACTTGCGAAGTGGGAGAAGGTCGTGAAGCCGCTCGGCATCACGCCGGAATAGGGGAGCGCGGGGTGGTGATCTGTCCGCGATTTCGGTCTGTCCCCGATTTCCGTCCATGAATTGATGCAGCACAAGCCGGTTCGAGGATTGTCCGGAGGGCGTCTCGTCGCGCTTGTCTGCGCGGCCCAGGTGCTGGTCCAGATCGGCGCATTCTTCTGGCCGGCGCTGCTGCCCACGATGATTCCGCTGTGGGGGCTCACGAACAGCGAGGCCGGCTGGATCACCGCCATCTTCTACGCGGCCTACATGGTCGCCGTGCCCATCCTCGTGACCCTGACGGATCGGGTCGATGCCAAGCTCGTGTATCTCTTCGGCGTCGGCTGCACCATCGCGGGCCATCTGCTGTTCGGCATCTATGCGGATGGTTTCTGGTCGGCGCTGGCAACGCGGGCGCTCGCCGGCATCGGCTGGGCAGGCACGTACATGACGGGCCTCAAGCTGCTCGCGGACCAGGTCGATGCGAAGCTCATGTCGCGCGCCGTGACCGGGCACGCCGCCAGCATCGGTATCTCCGGCGCGCTCTCCTTCTCGTGTGCCGGTCTGCTTGCCGGATTCTACGGTTGGCGACCGGCGTTCATCGTGGCCGGACTGAGTGCGGGTGCTGCATGGTCGATCGTGGCGCTGTCGGTGCCGCGCCGCTCACAGCCGGCGCCCCCATCCGGCGCCGGTCTCAAGCTGTTCGATTTCCGCCCCGTCTTCCGCAATCGCTCCGCCATGGCCTATTCGCTGGCCTACTGCGTCCATACGCTCGAGATGAACGCGCTGCGGGGCTGGGGCGTGGCTTTTCTCGGGTTCGTCGCAATCAGCACTGACGCCGCCGCAACGCGGCTCTCCCCGACATTCGTCCTGACCGCCCTCGGCCTGATCGGCACGGCGGCGAGCGTCTTCGGCAATGAGGCGTCGATCCGCCTCGGCCGGCGCAGGCTCATCGGCATCGCCATGTTTGCTTCGGTCGTGGTCGGCGGCAGTATCGGGTTCGTAGGCAGCCTGTCGTACCCGGCCGCCGTCGGCCTGCTGCTGCTCTATGGGTTTATCGTGTGGCTGGACTCGTCGTCGCTGACGGCAGGATCGGCCGGAACCGCCGAACCCGCGCGCCGTGGCGCAACGCTGGCGGTGCATTCGACGCTGGGTTACGCCGGCGGTTTCGTCGGGCCGCTGATGATAGGCCTTATTCTCGATCTTGCCGGTGGCATGTCGCGCGCGGCCTGGGGCGCCGCGTTCCTGGCGGTGGCCATCCTGATGCTGCTGGCGCTGGCGGCGTTCTGGCTGATCCGGCCGCGCGAACTCGCCGGGGATCGCGGCGAACGGGGCTGAGGTCAACCACCTAGGAGTTTGTCGGACTTGGCCCCGACAAACTCCTAATGCAAAACCGGCGCCAGAAAAATTCCAAGAGAACATAATGGATATGCGAATTCACCCTCAGTTTTCTCCACGTTCGACCAGTTCGGCGGGTTTTTTCGGAATTGTCAGCCGGTTTTGCTTTTAGCAGCCTGGTCGGGCTGTTAAGTCCGACAGGCTGCTAGCGATGTGAATCTGATTTGAAGTGCAGGGCTATAATCGGGTTAGTGGTCTGTCCCCTTTTTAGAGGAGAATTGAGATGCGTACTGAGAAACTGTTAGCTGCAATCGTCATCCCAGTGGCGTTGGCGTTTTCGGTGGCGCACGCCGCGCAGCCGGTCTACCCGGACAAACCGATCCGGCTCATCATCGGCAGTGCGCCGGGCTCGGGTCCCGACATCATCTCGCGGGTCGTGGGCGAGCGACTGTACAAGGCCTGGGGCCAGCGGGTCGTCGTCGATTCCCGGCCTGGTGTGGCCGGCATCATCAGCGCGGAGCTGGCGTTGCGCGCGGACCCCGATGGCTACACGTGGATGATGTTGACCTCGCAGCTGTTTGTCGCAACCTCGGTATATCCCAATCTCAAGTTCAACTTGGACAAGGATTTCGTCTCGATCGGCCTGATCGGGACGGTACCGTTCGTGCAGATGGTCAACCCGCAAGTGCCGGCGAAATCGATACGCGAACTGATCGAGCTCGCGAAAAAGTCGCCGGGCAAGCTGCGCTACGGCTCGGCCGGTACCGGTGCCTCCGAGCATCTCTCCGGGGTCATGTTCACGCATCTGACGGGCACCGACATGCTGCACGTGCCCTACAAGGGTGTCGCCCAGGCCATCGCTGACACCATGGCGGGAGAGGTGCAGCTCACCTACGCGGTCATGCCGGCCGCGCGGCCCCAAATCCAGGCCGGAAGGTTGAGGGCGCTGGGCGTCACCAGCCCGAAGCGTTCCGCATCGCTGCCCGACGTGCCGTCGATCTCGGAAGTGGTGCCCGGCTACGCGATGATCGGCTGGTACAGCCTGGTGGCCCCCGCCGGGACGCCGACCGCGGTGCTCACCAAGGCGAGCGCCGAAGTAGTCAAGGCGGTCAAGGAGCCCGAATTCGGCGAACAGCTCAAGGTACTGGGAATCGACATCGTCGGGGGCACGCGTGCGGACCTCGATGCGTTCCGGCGCTCGGAAAGGAAGCGCATCAGCGATTTGGTCAAGACCTCCGGTGTGGAACTTAAATTATGATGGACGATCCGGCGGGCTGCGCCTACTCGGGTTTGAGTCCGGCGCTGCTCGCCACGCGCCGCCACTTCTCGATCTCGGACTTGATGAAGGCGGCATGTTCGGCCGGCGTGTTGCCCACCGGTTCGGCGCCGCGTTCGATCAGCGTCTTGCGGATCGCGGGGTCGCGCAAGGTCTGCACCAGCGCGCCGTTGAGCCTGGTCACGATGGGCTGCGGCATGCCGGCGGGGCCCAGGAAGCTGAAGCCGCTGCTCACCACGAAGCCGGGCACGCCCGACTCCTGCATGGTGGGCAGATCGGGAAACGAAGGGAAACGCGTCGCGCCGCATTGCGCGAGCATGCGCAGCCGGCCGTTCTGCACGTGGCCGACGATGGCCGGGACGCTGACAAACGAAAGCTGCACGTGGCCGGCGACGAGATCCGTGATGGCAGGGCCCGCGCCCTTGTACGGGACGTGCACGATATCGGTTCCCATCGTGCTGTTGAACAGCGCGCCCGAGAGATGGCCTACCGCGCCCCTGCCGGAGCTGGAAAAGAATATGTCCCCCGGGCGCTTTTTGGCGAGTGCGACGAGCTCCTTCACGTTTTTCACCGGCAGCGAAGGGTGCGTCACGAGCGCCGCCGGGATGTCGACGATCAGGCCGAGCGGCGTGAAATCCTTGACCGCGTCGAACGGCAGGTTTTTGAGAAGCGAGGGATTGATGAGGAAGCTTGCGGCCGCGATCAGCGTCATGTAACCGTCGGGCGCGCTCTTGGAGACGATTTCCGCGCCGATGTTGCCGCCGGCGCCGGGACGGTAATCGATCACCAGCTGCTGGCCGAGTATCTCGCCCATTTTCGGCGAGAGCAGGCGGAACAGAATGTCGCTGTTGCCGCCCGGCTGGTTGGGGTTCACCACGCGGATGATCTTGCTGGGATACTGCTGGGCAGCAACGTCTGGCGACATGAAGCCGGCGAATGCGGCCGCAAAAGCAAGAACGGCATGCAACGTGCGCTTAAACATGTTCACTCCTCCTCTTCGTTGTTTTCCTGCAGCCTGTGCACTGGCCCGCGGATTCAATCCGCGTCTGCTGCGCCCCGGGCGGCTGACCGCGGCCCCAGGCAACCACAGCAACCATTTTAACAGCGAATCCGCCTGGCAAAGATTGGGGTCGGCTTGGTCGTCCGGCGGATGGAGAAGTTATACTGACCCTGTTCGCTGCACCTCTGCCACGCGGGGGAAGGAAGCTCGAGGTCGTGCCATTGAGCTCTGACCCGTGGTTCCACTAACCCGGTTTGATCCCGGCTTCGCGAATGATCTTCCCCCACTTTTCCATTTCGGCGCGGATCAGACGTCCATAATCTTCCGGCGTGCCGCCCACCACGTCATATCCCAGTTCAGCAAGGCGGGCGCGCACGGCGGGAATCTGCAGGGCTTTGTTGGCTTCGGCATTAAGCCGCATGATGATCGCGCGCGGCGTCCCCGCGGGCGCAAGCAGTCCACGGTAGCCGGTCGCGTCGATGGCGGGCCAGCCGGCTTCCGCAAACGTTGGCACAGCCGGCATCAACGGATTGCGCGCGGCGCTCGCAAGGGCGAGCGCCCGCAGCCGCCCCGCTTCGACCAGTCCCTTGCAGGCGAAGATGCCGCCGAACGCGATCGGGACTTCGCCGCTCGCGGCGGCGAGAATCGCGAGCGCCGTGCTCTTGTACGGAATATGAACGAGGTTAATTTTCGTGACGGATTTCAGCAGTTCCCCCAAAAGATGGGGGACGGTGCCGTTTCCACCCGAGGCGTAGTTGAGTTCCCCGGGGCGTGCCCGGGCCAGCGCAATCAGCTCCTTCATGGTCCTGACCGGCAGCGACGGGTGGACGACGCCCAGAGTGGTGCTGGATGATGAGAGCGGCACGACGGGAACAAGATCGCGCAGGCTGTCGTATGGCAGCTTCGACAACAGGAACGGATTTACGATGTAGGCATTATCCGCAACGAGCAGCGTATAGCCGTCCGGCCTGCTCGTTGCCACGATCTGGGTGCCGATCACGCTGCCGCCACCGGGGCGATTGTCGACGATGACCTGTTGCCCCAGCAATTCGCTGAGTTCCGGGGTGAGCGCGCGGATCAGCGAATCGGCGCCGCCGCCGGCCCCATAGCCGACGATCATGCGAATTTGCTGGGTTGGGTAAGACTGCGCCGCTGCCGCCGCGGCCAGGAGCAGGCCCGCGGCGAGCATCGTCCGTAGCGAATACCGTAATGGGTTCATCGCTCCTCCCAATTGAACAATGAGCGCGACTGCCGCATGACTGCCACGATTGCCGTGCGGCGCGCGGCAACCATGCGGGGCATTCATCAATGCTACACGAATAAATCGACCCCTCTCATTTTCCCCCTTGGCGAATCCGGGCGCTTGAGTCAACATTGGCGGACGACGAGGGTCAATCATGAACAATAACTGTGGAGGAGGTGCCATGCCGGCTCATTGGAAGTCGAGGTTTGTTTCCGCAGTACTCGCCCTGGTCGGCGTAGCGGCGGCAACCCATGCCGCCGAGATCGCATACCCGGCCAGGCCGATCCGCATCATCGTCCCGTATCCGCCCGGCGGTTCCACGGATCCGACCGCACGCGCGTTCGGCGCCTGGCTATCCGAGAAATTCGGCGTGCCGGTGGTTATCGATAACCGGCCGGGCGCGGGCTCCACGATCGGGCACGCCCTCGGCGCCAAGGCCACGCCGGATGGCTACACGCTGCTGCTCGGCACCTCCGGCGGGCTGGTGGTCAGCCCCGCCTTTGGCACCAAGCTTCCGTACGACTCCGTCAAGAATTTCGCGCCGGTGGGGCTGGGCGTCTATGTGCCCTTCCTCCTGGTGATACATCCTTCCGTAGCGGCGAAAAACGTGAAGGAGCTGATCGACCTTGCGAAGGCGCAGCCGGCAAAAATCAACTTCGGCTCTCCCGGGACTGGAACGCCCAATCACCTCGGCATGGAACTGCTCGAGGCCATGACCGGCGCCGAGTTCACGCATGTGCCCTACAAAGGCGGCGGGGCCGCGACGGTTGATCTCGTCGCCGGCCGCATCCAGGCGATATTCGGCAGCATTCCGCAGTGGCAGCCGCACCTTGCGGCAGGCAGAGTCCGCGCCATCGGCATAGGGCACCCGACCCGGGTGCGCTCAATGCCGGACGTGCCGGCGGTCGCCGAAACGCTGCCGGGATTCAACAATACGACCTGGTATGGACTCCTTGCGCCGGCGGGCACTCCGGCACCGATCGTCGACAAGATCAACGCCGAGATGAAAAGGGCGGTCGCAAACGCCGACTTCAGCAAGCACCTCGAATCCATCGGCATGGAGCCGGCCAGCAGCACACCGAAGGAGCTGGGCGACATGATCCGCACCGAGCTTGCGCGCTGGACCAAGGTCATACGCGATGCCGGCATCCAGGCGAACTGATCGGGCATTCCGATCGGGTCGCTGCCTTGACGGCGGCGCGCCCCTATCGAACGATGAGATAATGCTGCCATGAACGAATCGCAACCGATTTCCCCTCGTGTTCGCCTGCAAGAGCTTCTGGCGATTCCGGACAGACAGCGGACCGAGGCCGAGTGGGATGAGCTCAATGAGCTTGAGATCGTGCTGGCTGCCGGAAATCGAGAGGGCGCTCCGGAGCAGGGCCTTCGGCGGAACGGCACTGCACCCGGCGGTCGTCCCAAACCCGGCGGCGGGCCACACGGCAAGAAGCCGGTGAGGAAGTTCCACCAGAGGCGCCCCAAGCGTAATGCGCCGTGAGCGGGCGCCCGGTCGTTAGCTGGACCGAGGCGGGTGAGGCCCGCTCCGCCCGTTGGCGCTCGGAGAGCGGGGCGCCGCCGCCCAAGCGCGTGGTCATCGCCGACGACCGCATTACGGCCGACGCCGCATATCGTTTGGCCTGCGGGGGCACCGCGATGCTGTGGCACGGCGATTTCCAGAACGCGCGACAGCTCCTGGAGGCGCTGGCGCGGCGCGCTGACGCCAAGCCCCTCAAGCCGGCCTCGTCGCCAACCGAGGTCTTCCATCTGCATCGCCAGGCCCAGTCCCAGCGCGCACGCACGCTGGGGATGCTGCTGTTACCGTTCGAGCACGACTACGGCATCCCGTTGCGCCGCGCACCCGACGTGCGACAAGCTTGCGCGGAGGCTTACGGCCCGGGAGAAGAAGAAGGACCCTCCGTGGCCTCGCTACGAGAGCTGCTCGGTCTGATCGGCGCGCACGAGTGGCGCAAGAAGGGCATCGAGATTCCGGCGCTCGGCGGCCGCATCCACCCGCACTACGGCGTGTTCGCGCCCATACGCAGCGAGTACGTGGCGCTGGTGGCCGAAGCACCGTTGCCCTTGCCCTCACCGGCGCGGGCTTTTGACATCGGCACCGGGACCGGTGTGCTGGCCGCGGTGCTGGCCCGCCGGGGTCTCGCGCGCATCGTTGCCACTGATCAGGATCCTCGCGCGCTGGCGTGCGCCCGCGACAACCTCGCGCGGCTCGGGCTGACCGGGCCGGTGGAAGTCGTGCAGGCGGATCTCTTCCCCGAAGGACGGGCTCCGCTCGTGGTCTGCAACCCGCCGTGGATCCCGGCCCGGCCGAGCACACCCATCGAGCACGCGGTTTACGACCCCGAGGGCCGCATGCTGCGCGGGTTCCTCGGCGGGCTGGCGGCGCACCTGGAGCCCGGGGGCGAGGGCTGGCTGATTCTTTCGGATATCGCCGAGCATCTGGGCCTGCGCTCGCGCGCCGAACTGCTGGCTGCCATTGACGAGGCGGGGTTGAAGGTCGTAGGCCGGACGGATGTCCGGCCGAATCATCCCCGGGTCTACGACGCCGCCGATCCCCTCCACGCCGCGCGCGCGGCGGAACTGACGTCGCTCTGGCGACTTGCGGTCCGCATAAGTGATGAGTGAGCCGCGAGGATCCCTAAGAAGGACCTCGGGCTCTCATATTGAAAGCAACTACGGAGCGCCGATGCCCGCTGCTTTGAACACCTTCCCGATCCGCGCCACCTCCGAGTTCATAACCGCCGTCAGCTCCTCGGGCGAGGTCGGCGAGGGCTCCGTTCCCGCTTTCATAAAAATGCCTTTGGCTTCCGCCGATTGGAGGTATCGCGAAACCTCCTGGTTCAGCCGGGCAACGATCGCCGGCGGCGTTCCGGCCGGAGCGAAGAGCGCGTGGAGCGTTTCCGAGATATAACCGGGTATACCCGAGGCCGCAACCGTCGGCATCCCGGGAGCCAGTGCTGAAGGTTTAAGGCTTCCAACCGCCAGGGCGCGCAATCTTCCCGACTTCACATGCGGCGCCGCTCCACCTGGGGAGGCGAACATCGCGTGGACTTCGCCGCTTATCACGGCGGTCATTGCGGGTCCAGTGCCCTTGTAAGGAATGCGCACTACGTTCACCCCCGCCATGTGCTCGAACAATATCGCGCCGATAAAATTCGAGCTGCCCACTCCGCCTACCGCAAGATTGAGCTCGCCCGGCCTCGACTTGGCCAAAGCGACGAGCTGCTTGACGGACTTCACCGGCATCGAAGGGTGGACCACAAGAACGCTCGGCGCCCGGTCCACCAACGTGATCGTTGAAAAATCTTTTATGGGATCGTACGACGTTTTGTCGATGAGCGGCCCGATCCAGTGGGCGCTGCCGGTGAGCAGGAGCGTATACCCGTCAGGCGCGGCTTTGGCCACGAGGTCCGCGATCAGGACCGTCGGTCGATTGTCGACGATCACTTGCTGGCCGAGGGGGCCTGACATCGCCCGCGCCACCAGACGCGCCACGAAATCGTTGCCGCCTCCGGTAGGAGAGGTGACGATGCGTACGGGTTTGTTGGGATAGTCCTGGCTAAAGGCCGTCACGGCGCTCAGGCCAGCCAGGCCCACCGAGACCATGCAGACTACGAAGAACGGCTTCGACATGATTCCTCCTCGAACAAAGTTTTTGTCAACGATTCCGGCGCGGTTGGGTCACCAACGTGATTCCCCGCGGTTCCCGCTCCGCAACAGCACTATACTGCACCGCAAAATGCATAAAATGCACGAACTCAGCGTCTGCCGTGATTGCGCAGGCTGACGTAGCCGCCAGCCACGAGGAAACCGGCAGGGCCGGAAGGGGGCCAATAAGCCAAGCCAACCTGTCAGCGTGCGGCCCGATAGTCTCCGTCCTCACTCGACCCGCATCCCCGATTCCTTGATCACCTTCGCCCATTTCGCGACTTCGCTGCGGATGAATGCGCCAAACTGATCGGACGTGGAACCGCCCGGCTCGAGGTCGGTGCTGTCGAACCGTTTCTTCACCTCGGGATTCCTGAGCGCGGCCACCGCGGCCCCGTGCAGCCGGCCGATGATCTCTTTCGGCGTGCCCGCCGGGACCACCAGGCCATACCACGAGGTTACGTTGAAGCCCGGCACACCGGACTCGGCGAGCGTTGGAATGTTGGGGGCCATCGACGAGCGTTGCGCGCCGGTGACTGCGAGCGCGCGCAGTTTCCCGGACCTCACGTACGGGACCACCGAGCTGGTGGCGGGAAAACCGACCGATGCCTCGCCGCTGATCAGCGCGGTGACGGCCTGCGGAGTGCTCTTGTAATTGATCTCCGTCATCTTGATGCGTGCCATGCTGTCGAGCAATTTCGCCGAAAGCTGTATGGCCGCGCCCGCCGTCGCGACATTGAGCTCGCCCGGCCGCTTCTTCGCGAACGCGATCAGTTCCGTCACCGACTTCACGGGCAGCGAGGGATGCACCGCCAGCGTGAACGAGCCGGACGCGAGCAACGTCACCGGCGCGAAGTCCTTGACGAAGTCGTAGCCGAGCCGGCTGTAGAGCGTCACGCTGATCGAGTGGGCAATGTTGCCCATCATCACCGTGTAACCATCGGGTGGTGCCTTGGCGGCAACCTCGGCCCCGAGGTTGCCCGCTGCGCCGGCCCGGTTGTCGATTACCACCTGCTGCCCGAGCGCCGCCGACAATTGCGGCTGAATGAAACGCGCGACCGTGTCGTTTCCGCTACCTGCCGCAAACGGCACGATGAGGCGTATCGGCCGGGTCGGGTATTGGGCATGGGCCGCTGCCGTTCCCGCCAGCACCACTGCAATCGCGATCGATCCAGCGCAAGTCATTATTTTCATGGTTTCCTCCTCGAGAAGAAAGCCGTTCACACAATGCCGCCGGGTAACCAGTATGCCACGGGGACGGGGACGTCAGGGTCAGACTCGACCTTCGGTTTGCCCAGTCGCGATTGGCTGCCCTGTTTACACCGGCGCCGCGCGACGTCCAGACAAGGCCTCAAATCGATTTGAAACGCTCGCTTTCCGGTGCCCGGTCCTCGTTTGTCGTTACATGAAGGTCGATTCCGACGCGATGAACTCGCGGCGCCCATCGTCGCGCAGCATATCGTGTCTCAGCGTCTGCCGTGACTGCGCAGGCTGACGTAGCCGCCGACGACGAGAAAGCCGGCATTGGTGAGAAACACCGCAGCGAACCCTGCCACGGAGCCCATCGCCCCGAACAGGAGCGGAATCACGAAGTGCGTCACCTGGTTCACGGTGATACGCATGCCGGTTGCCTCGCCCGCGCGCTCCTTGGGCGAGGTGTTGAATACCATCGTCATGGCCAGCGGCTGACCGACGCCGCAACCCACCCCCAGCAGAAACGATGCAGCGGCAAGCGGCCATGGGTCCTGAAACAGGGGAAACAGGCAAAACGCCGTGCCGGCGACGAACATCGCATAGGTGAACAATTGCGCTTCGCCGGTGCGCCGCACCGCGAACGGCAGCGCGATGCGCACGAGGATGATGGCGACGGCGAATGCACTCATCACCACGCCGATCGCGGTTGCCGACAGGCCGTGCGCGCGCCCGTAGATCGGCATGAAAAACTGGTATGCGTCCCATGCCCCCGACACGATGCCGCTCGCGATCAGGGTATTGCGCAACGCCTTGATCTTCAGCAGATCGAACATGCCGCCGCCGACCGGTTCCGCTTTGGCGTGCACATTCGGAATCCAGCGCGAGCCCATGGCGGACACGACGATCGCTGGAACCAGCGGCATTGCGAGCGCGCCGAATGTCCAGGCATAGCCGATCCGGTCAATGAGGAAACCCGCCAACAGCGGGCCGGTCAAGTTCGCCAAAGCAAAGCCGAGACTGAGGTGGCTGAAATTGCGCGCGCGCTCGGATGGGCCCGCGATCGCGCCGGCCAGAGTCTGCGTCGCAATCTGGAGCGCCATGAACGCGATCCCGAGCAGGGACGCGGTGAAATACAGCATCGCCATCGACGGCCACAGGCAAGGCAGTATCAGTGCCACGAACACGCCGCCGGTGCCGAACAGCATGGGGATTTTGAAACCGAAGCGATCGGTCATGCGGCCGGCGGGCAATGCGAGCACGGCGGGAAACAGCGCGTATAGCGCCACGATGCTACCGACGACAAACGGCGTCGCGCCCTGATCGACCGCAAACAGCGGCACCGCCAACCGGCTGCCCGCAAAGCCGATGTGCGTGAGAAATGCAAGCAGGACGATGATGTAGATAGTCATGAGCCGCAATGATGCCACGGCGTGCGCGGATGCGCCCTAGCGTCTAGTCCTCTGGTGCTTATTGATCCTTGCATAATCGACTAACATGGAAATGTCGTCCTCGCGAAAGCGGGGACCCATAGTGCGCTACTATGCGCGATGACGCACGGTATGGATTCCCGTTTCCACGGGAATGACATCCTGCTGTTGCGCGGGTAGTCATTTGTGCAGGTCTGCTGGAACATGCGAAATCGGGAGAGAGCGTGAAATGAGTGAATTGGCGGTCGTGCGGTTCGATGTCGAGGACGGGGTAGGCGTGATGACGGTCGACAACCCGCCGGTGAACGCGCTCGGGCCGGGCGTGCGGGAAGGCATCGTCGAGGCCGTTGACCGGGGCGTGGCCGATCCGAGCGTGAGCGCGATGGTGCTGATCGGCGCCGGCCGCAGCTTCATCGCGGGCGCCGACATCCGCCAGTTCGGCAAACCGCGCCCGACACCCACCCGCCTCACGCACGACGTGCTGGATCAGAGCACGAAGCCGGTCGTGGCGGCGATCCACGGCTATGCGCTGGGCGGCGGGCTGGAGCACGCGCTCTCCTGCCATTACCGCATCGCGGTGGCGAGCGCCAAGGTCGGCCTGCCCGAAGTGCTGATCGGCGTCCTGCCTGGCGGCGGAGGCACGCAGCGCCTGCCACGCCTGATCGGCCCGAAAGCAGCGATGGAAATGATCGTGAGCGGGCGCCACGTGCCGGCGGTAGAGGCGAAAGCGCTCGGCATCGTCGATGCGATCGTCGATGGCAAGGACTTGCGCAAAGAGGCGATCCGTTTTGCCAAGAGCATCGCCGCGAAGCGGCCGCTGCCGCGCGTGCGCGACAAGACCGACCGCATTGCCGAAGCGAAAGCCGACCCCGGCATGTTCGAGGCGATGCGCAAGTCGATCGCGAGGAAGGCGCGCAACCAGAAGGCGCCGTATCATTGCATCGCGTGCGTGGAGGCGGCGACCACGCAGCCGTTCGACGAGGGCCTCAAGACCGAGCGGCGGCTCTTCGCGGAACTGGAGAACTCCGACGAGGCGAAGGCGCTGCGCTACGCATTCTTCGCCGAGCGCGAGGTCGCGAAGATTCCCGATGCGCCCAAGGATCTCAAGCCGGCGCGAATCAAGACCGCGGCGGTGATCGGCGCCGGCACCATGGGCGGCGGCATCGCCATGAGTTTCGCCGACTTCGGCATTCCGGTGAAGGTGCTGGAGGTCTCGCGCGAGGCGCTCGACAAGGGCCTGCAGCGCGTGCGCGACAACTACGCGATCAGCGTCAAGCGCGGCAGCCTCACGCAGGCCGAGATGGAGCGCAGGCTCCCGCTGATCCAGCCGGTCGACAACTACGATGCGATCGCGGACTGCGACGTCGTGATCGAGGCGGTGTTCGAGAACCTCGACGTGAAGAAGGAAGTGTTCGCGAAGCTCGATGCCACGATGAAGCAGGGCGCACCGCTCCTCACGAATTCCTCCGCGCTCGACATCGACCAGATCGCAGCCGTCACCCAGCGGCCGCAGGATGTGGCCGGCGCGCACTTTTTCGCGCCCGCCAACGTGATGAAGCTGCTCGAAGTCGTCAAGGGCAGCCGCACCTCGATGCAGACCATCGCCACCGCCATGAAGATGGGCCGCGATATCGGCAAGGTGAGCGTGGTCGCCGGCACCTGCGATGGTTTCGTCGCCAACCGTAGCCGCGCGCCGTTCATCACCGAGATGATGCTGATGCTGGAGGAGGGGGCGCTCCCCGAGCAGATCGACAAAGTGATGGTGGATTTCGGCTATCCGATGGGCCCGTTCGCGGTCAACGATCTCTCCGGGCTCGACGTGAGTTACATGACGCGCAAGCGCCGCGCCGCGGCCGACCCGAACTACCGCAGGCTGCACGTGCCCGACCGCCTGGTCGAGATGGGTCGCAAGGGGCAGAAAACCGGCGCCGGCTGGTACCGCTACGAAAAAGGCGACCGCACGCCGCATCCCGACGAAGTGGTGAAGAGCGTGATCGCGGAAGTCGCGCGCGAATTCGGAATCGAGCAGCGCAGCCTCACCGACGAGGAAATCCTGCGCCGCCTGCTGTGCGCTTCGGTCAACGAGGCGTGCAAGATCCTGGAGGAAGGCAAGGCCTACCGGGCGAGCGACATCGATGTGATGTGGCTCCACGGCTTCGGTTTCCCGCGCTACCGCGGCGGCCTGATGTTCTGGGCCGACACGATCGGCTCGCGCGCGATCCAAGATCAGATCTCGTCATGGCACGAGCGCTACGGCGCGCGCTGGAAGCCGTCCAACCTCCTGCGGGAGATTGCGGCGAGCGGCGCCTCGTTCCGTGAGGCCGAGCCCAAGCTCCCCCTTTGAAAAGGGGGAAGGGAAAATTGCGCCCCGTCAAATCACCTTGTGCAAGGTGTGGTGGCGGTTGCGCGTGCAGGGCCGCACGTGCGTCGGCCAACGTCCCTGGTCGACCGCCTTTGCGAATGCGGGGCTGGTCAGCACGTCCGGGCTCTCGAGTTCAAGGATGCAGGCATACCGGGGAACGCCTTGCGAATCGACGGTCTTGGTCTCGCCGCCCATCGTGATGCGCAGCGTGTCGATCTTGAAGCGCGTCGCCGAGGTCACGCCAGGCACTTTCCTGAGGAACGGAATGTGTTCCTGGTCGTAAACCTCGTTGAAGAGGGCTTCCTTGTCCGGGTCTACGTCCATGGCGGCAGTAAAGATCCAATTTCCGGTAATGGGCATGGTGTGCGCTTCCTTCGTTGGGTCGATTGGGCAGTAAGTATCGTAGCAGCACCGCGCTTTTCTCAAAGAACAACCACCTGCCGGATCGCCTTGCCTTCCCGCAGCCGGTCGAACCCCTCGTTGATCGCCTCGAGCGGCAGCAATTGGGTCAGTGGTCCGTCCCCTTTGCGCTGTTAGTCGAGCGCAAGGTCAGTTTGTCCCTGTTGCTGTGACTTGTGCTGTAGTATCGTACCACTTCTTCAGGGAGGAGGCGTCATGACGGCAGAAACATCAGTGTCGAGACGTCCCTCGTCATCGCCGCAGCGATAACCATTGCTCCATTGTCCACTATGGCGACCACGCATACCGTTGATTGCAATGCCGGAGAGAAAATCCAGGACAAGATTGCGATTGCGCAGCCCGGCGATACGATTCTGGTCAGCGGCGCGTGCAGCGAGAATGTCGCGATTCTGTCGGAGACGGTTCGCATCACGCTCGACGGCCAGGGAAAGACCGTGATCCAGGCGCCCCCCAAAGGCGATGGATTTTTCATCCGCGGCAGGGAGATTACGGTGAAGGGCTTTACCGTCACCGGCGGGCGCGATGGCATTCACCTGTCTGGGGTCGCCGCGGGCGCATCCGCCAACATCGTGGGGAACACCATACGCAAGACCGGCAGGCACGGCATCCATCTGGATCACAGCAGCGTGGGCCGCATCGCGGGCAATGCGATCGAAGACGTGCGCGCCTGCGGCATCGATGTCGCCGAGGGCTCTGTCGCGCGAATCGGTTACCTGCTTCGCCCTCTGGGCCACGGCCCGAATACGATCCGGAACGCCGGCGAGCACGGTATCGCAGTCACCCGCGGCTCCAGCGCCCGGATCGTGGGCAATGCGATCGAGAACAACAAGGGCAGCGGGGTCTTCGTCACCAGGAACTCGCAGGCGGACATCTTCGGCAACTCGATTTCCGGCAATGCGGGGAACGGCATTACCGCGAGCCACAATGGCGGCGTCAATCTCGACAACGAAGACCAACTGTTCAACCTGGGGCCGAACCAGACCGACCCCGGTTCAAAGAATGCCGGCGTCGGGTTGAGCGGTTCGGTGGGCGGCTATGCCGACGGCCCCATGGGAACGCTCGATGGCGTCAGGGGCGCCAAGGAAATGGACGGCACCTGCATCGACCGCCTGACCAAGGTGACAGTCCGCTAAACTTACTGCGTAAGATAAGTCGATTCCCTCCCCCTCGATGGGGGAGGGCTAGGGTGGGGGTGAAAACTGCCATGACTCTCAACCATTTCACCCTCAACCCAACCTTCCCCATTATCTTCATCGAGCGGGGCGTCCGCTGCGACGCAGAGTTGGACCGCACCTACACCGATTCACGCAGAACATTCGCCATGCGTGTCTGCCAACCTGGCCCAGTAGCCTTCCAGCGTGCCAGCGTATCGGGCGACAACCTAAGACTAATCACCCGAGGTTTTCCCCCGCGGGGTGTGAACACCACGCTATGCAGGCGATCCTCAATGAAGCCAAGCACGCAGTAGCGCCGTTCGGCTTCGCGGGATAAGCTGTCTGTGCGAGCGCCGGTGCGTTCATCGCAAAGAACGCTGTTGCGGTCAGAATGCAGCTACGAATATTGCGCATCATGCGTATTTCTGGTGCTGGTTTTTGACGCGTTCGGTAAAGCGCGGCATGGTTGGGGCGCTGCGCCTTCCGTGTGCGTGCGGTCAGCGGGTAGCGCCGCGGCGAGCCGGCCGTTGTCGTGCTGCCGCGATGTCCACAATCTTCCCGTGTTGCAGGATGTAGCACGGCGTGCCTGTGTTGCGCGCCGTCGTCAGCGCGCTGCGTGCGGCGCGTTTGAGCGCCGCCTGCGATCCCAGCAAATCCTTGTCTTTGGGTTTACCGTTCGTCTTCATTCAGTTTCGCCCCATTCAAGCAACACCGGTTGCGCACCGGAATTATCGTACAACACCCACGCATCTGCGAGCGGCCGGTAAATCCGCCAGAAATTGTCCAACGCCAGCGTTCAGTGGCGCGCTGCCCTTTGCGCGTCCGCTGGAACGCATTGTTGGGCAGCATCATCGATTGACGGTTGCCAATTCCGCTGAGCGATCCCAAATATTCGGAGTCACGTTGCTTGAATATCCGGAAACAAATGTCTTCTTGCGCCCAGTATCCGGTTCATAGACATGACGCTTTACGGCCCCGATATTGGCACCGTAGATGTGGATACTGATCGAGGCACGATCAGCCAAGGCGTTTGACACCTTGTGGATATCCCCGATGCGCGGTGATACCAGGTCAATGCCGCCGGGGGGAAGCTGATGTGTACCTCTTGAGCGCAAGCGGCCCGCTGCGGGGTCTAGACCGAATTCCTCGCAGGCCTCGGCGCCACGCATTACTCCAACCATGCCCCACACCGTGTGGTCATGTACCGGGGTTGTTTGACCCGGCCCCCATACAAAACTCACTACGGAGAAACGTTCCATCGGATCGCAATACAACAAGTACTGCTGATACCGTTCTGGACGCGGCTGAGCAAAGTCATCAGGCAACCAATCATCGTGACTGACGAGCTCTGATAGGAGCTTTTTCCCATCCGCGAAGATGCGCTCCTCATCGTCGCCAGCTTGCTCGATCAACCGCGTGAAGGACTGAATGAAGTCCCGTAACCTGGCTATGTTTCTCATCGCTGATCCTCCGTCGAAGAGCATGCGCGCATATCGGTCTCTCCGCTTGCCTGATGCCGCCCAACGCAGAGCTAACCGGCGCGCGCCGTTGTTGCGCGCGTCCGAGCTGAGCGCGGTGTTGGGCAAATTACGTCCTGCACCTCCGTTCGCAACTTCTAGAAATCGCCAGAGAACTTAAGGATGCGACCAGCGGCCGTCTCTGCCAGAAAGAGGTTTCCCGCTGAATCGAAAACTGGGTCTCTCGGTTCGGCCAGGTTTTCGATGAAAACAAGGCGCGTACCGTCCGGCTTTATCCGGGAAACCATGCGTGCCTGTGGCTGTGCCACATAGAGGTCGCCGGATCTTCCAAAGGCCAAGCCGACAGGGCCTTTTACGTTCGCTATAACTTGGACGCGGCCTTGCGGGGTGACCTTCACTACTTTGTCTCCCTTCCAATCGTTGACAAACGTGTCCCCGGTTTTGAAGGCGAGGCCGTGCGGGCCCACCAGCGTAACAACTGTCCGATATTTGTTGGGTGCTTGGAAGGCGCGCACCTTTCCACTTTGCAGTTCGCATACCAACAGTTCCCCGTGGGGGTTGAAATCCAAATCCACCGGACCGTCGAGATTGGCGAGATAGGTAGTGACCTTTCTGGCCGGGGAAATCATGGCCACCCGGCCAGTGCCGGTCTCCGCTACGTATATGTTCCCCTTCGCGTCGATGGCAAGATCATGAGGACTGACAAAGCCATCAGCGATCCGGGTGATCTTTCCGTCCGGAGTAATCTTCACAATGCTCCCGCTCTTCTGTTCCGCCACATAGAGATCGCCCGATGGCGCAACGAGCAGTCCCCGAGGTTCAGCCAGGCCAGTCGCAAAGACGGTGTAGTTGGCTCGGGAAGCGGCCTTGTCATCATCTAGTTTTGTTGATCGGGTCTTAGCTTCTTCGGCGAAAGCCGCATTGGCCCCCAAACACAGGCCAAGACTGGCCGCTACCAAGATGCGAGCCATAGTACTTTTCATATTTCCCTCCGATTCGTCGGCTTTCGATAATTTCTGAGCCCAACGTTGCGCTAACCGGCGCGCGGCCGCCAGCATTGAATACAAGGCGCGATGCTTCCCGCGCGTCCGGTTGAGCAGCGAGTTAGGCTGTGCCTCAATAGAGTACCTCTGCGACCAAGCACAGCGTCGCGGTGAGCCGGTCAATGAGCGCATCGAACTGCCCAGGGTCGAGATGTACGAACGTTACGTTGTGCGCACCGCGATTGCGACACGCGTATGTAACGAGGATCGCTGCCGCTAGGTCCGTGGCTGCAGGTTTACCCGGAAGCCCGAGGGTTTCCGCGAGTGCGCCATTAAGGGCGCCCTTGAAATCCGACTTGAACAGGCCGTTGTACTTTCCCAAGTCGTCCTGTGAAAGCCCCAGGCCAGCTTTTTGGGCTACTAGCGTTGCATGCAGAATGAACTGGTCCGCGCCTGGGTTCTTGTAGTGAATCGCTGAGTCGACCACGAGGCAAAGGTCGAAAATAATGTCGAATGCCAATTGTGCCGGGAATGGCCCGAGCCACAGTTGCTCAGGAATTGCCAAGAGACGGGCCGCGCGTGCCATCGCGTAAGAGTACAGAAATGCCGCATCCCGCAACTCAGGAAGGGCAAGAACGCGACTACGAAGACCAGCAAGATCGAAGCTCCTCGCGTAGCGAGTGCAATAACGCTCTATTCGCGAAATCACCGCGGCTGCCTGGTGCTGCACCCAAGGACGGAAGGCTTGGTCGGGCTTTTCGTTGTCCAGAATCGCCAACGCGAACCCGGGTGTCTTTGGATCGAATACACCATGGGTCAAAACGTCCTCCTCAAGACCGCGGTGCATTAGCAGGTAGCCTCGATCCAGATCATCAGCCAGAAGCGCGGTCATTCCCCAGAAGTAGTACGCGGAACCTTTGTGAATTCTTGAGGAGCCTTGCGCCTCCAGGTTTGCGACGGGCCTTAAGGCCCACGGCCATACCGCAGCAGCATCTCGAAGATTGCCGGCGCGAAGGTGAAGGTTCCAGAGCGGGGTGAAGTTCGAGAAGTACTGGTCCTGTTTCCCCGGGTCTGGCGTACTCCTAAGGAACGCGGAGGCCGCATCATCGAACACAGACTGGTGCAGAACCGCGCTGCCCAACCGGGACGAATAGAGCTGCACGAAAGCCTCGTCGAGTGCCGACGACAGCGATTGAATCTCGATCTCGATATTGCCAACGGAGAACGATAGCATGCCGATTGTCCGCCTGGCGCAGCCTAGACAGAATGGCTTCCTGCGAGTGGTAGGCGGTCTGCCTTCTTGGTAACGTGGATTGCGTGGCAAGCCACGCCGAGCCACATGTTGAGC
>MERI01000241.1 GCA_001772005.1 Betaproteobacteria bacterium RIFCSPLOWO2_12_FULL_62_58
GTGACGCCCTTGCCGTTTCCCTAGCCTTCGGCTCTGCGAAAACCTGGCTGTCGGACTCCCACCGACATAGTTACGTGCCATGCCCGGCACACACGTCCGCAGCCACCGGCGCGCGCGCGTCCGCGTGGGCTGCGTAGTTAGGCGTCACCTTCCGAGAAGACGGCATAGTTCTTCGACGAACCGCACATGCGTTCGATGACCTATCTGCGGACGATCAGTGCCCGAGTACGTCGCGCGCACCTTGACAAAGTGGCCCCTTCGACTGGCTAGGTAGAGATGTGAAAGTACCGTCTCACGAACACCGGGCTTCACCTCGGTGTATTGGAAGGCCGCGTGTAACATCGGTACGCCAGCTACGTTAAAGCGTTCCTCCTGCGCCAGGACTTTGGCATCGGAATAGGTTTGGTGGATGTTGCTCTTGGCCTCGGCAAATTCGCGTTGACTTGTTAGGGCATCTATACCGTCAGGAAGTCTTTGAAGTGTTCGGTCATAGACGAATACAGATATCTTTACGCCAGGAGCGTTGTATAGCAGCGTGACGCCGAGTCCAGGGTTTGTCTTGTCGTTGTCAATTACTGATTGGAGTTCAAAGCCCGCCAGTCGTTTCGGAAAATCAAACCCGCCGACCACCTCACCGCGCAAGGATTGGCTAAGGGTGAGGAGAAAAGCTCCAATGGCGCAAGCGAAGACCTTCCGCAGGATGTGGGCTGACATCTGTCGCTTTGCTTTGTGAGAGACGGGCGTGTGCCCCCCGCGCCTGCACAGCAAAGCGATTCCGTTAGGGGCGACGTGGGGCGCCCTCTTAGGCATCACGTTTTGAAGCAAGTGCAAGCCTCACCTCCCTTTCCGCGGGGCACGCAACTCCGCCTGTGCCAAAGTCTGTATCAAAGGGAAACGCGCGACATGGCCTGGGGCGGACCGGATAGATGCCGCATGCATATGTTGAGCCCTCTCGTTGAAGGAATGGGCAGGGACGCCGCTTCGCCTCATCTGGTATCCAATGCTTTCCGTCGCCGGCGGAACTGCCGTAATACGTGTGGATAAGGTCTTTGATCGTCATCCCCAAGTACGTCGCCATATCATGAATCCGCTCCGGATCATATGGAAGACCGGCCTCCATGCAGCACTTCCCACATCGATGGCACTTAAAGAGAGACCATTCCTCGGCGTTGCGTGGATGCACCACGGTATCTGTGACGCCTAACTTGTAATGAACCTGGTCGTAAAAAAGCTGAACCCATATACCAGCATATACAAGCATCTGCCTCCATATATCTGCATCTGCCCGAGTATATCTATCGGCATATCGTTTTCGTCCATCTCGCGCCCTCCCGCTCTCCCGGCTTCTGTCAGCCTTTGAGCCGCCAGCGCCCGGCGGCGACATCGTCGGATGTGCGCGCGTCGACCCAGCGCGCGCCGGCGCCGGTCTGTTCTTTTTTCCAAAACGGCGCGCGGGTCTTCAGGTAATCCATGATGAATTCGCACGCGGCGAAGGCGTCGCCGCGATGCGCGCTGGTGACGACGACCAGCACGATCGGGTCGGTGGGCTTGAGAAGACCCACGCGGTGGATGACCAGCGCATCGAAGATATGCCAGCGGCCCCGCGCCTGGGTGACGATCTCCTCGATCGCCTTCTCCGTCATGCCGGGATAGTGCTCGAGGGTCATCTCGGACACGGCGTCGCCTTCGTTCACGTCGCGCACGACGCCGATGAAGCTCGCGATCGCGCCGATTTTCGGATTGCCGCGGCGCAACGCCGCGATCTCGGCACCGGTATCGAAGTCTTCGATCTGGATTCGGACGGTCATATTTGACGGGTGACGAGATAAGAGTGACGAAAGATAGTGACGAAAACGGGTGACGAACAAACTCTTCGTCTTCCGATTATTCTGTCGCGTCACCTCTTCCCGTCACTTTTTCCGTCACCTCCTATCGTCACTCTCATCCACCCGTAACTGGCGGAAAAAATGCGATCTCGTCACCGTCGGCAACCTGGGTGTCGCCGCTTGCGATATGCTGGTTGACCGCGGCGCGAACCGCTTTATTCGCGGCCAGTTCCTGGCCCCAGAACCCACCGCGGGCAACCAACAACGCCCGCACGCCGTCGAGGTCCCGCACGTTCCGAGGCAGTACGATCTGTTCGGAGCCGGTACCCAACGCCTCGCGCAGCCGGGCAAAATAAAGCACGGT
This sequence comes from Betaproteobacteria bacterium RIFCSPLOWO2_12_FULL_62_58, assembly GCA_001772005.1. Taxonomy (GTDB): domain Bacteria; phylum Pseudomonadota; class Gammaproteobacteria; order Burkholderiales; family SG8-41; genus DSOT01. The sequence continues at coordinate 2,191 of MERI01000241.1, forward strand.
AATCATGGTGTTAGCTTACACCCCGGGAACCGCAATTCCAAGCGCAAAAACCATCAACCACAGAGAGCACAGGGAAAAATATTGATGCTTTTGATATTTCTCTCTGTGTTCTCTGTGCTCTCCGTGGCTAAGGCCTTTCTGTCAGGCAAGCCCGACGTGCTTCAGGATGAAATCAGCGATGGCCTGTGGCTGATTGAGATCGAACTGCGGCAGGCGGGTGTCGAGGTGCTGGTCGGCGGCGATGGCGACGATATCCCCGTCGTGAGGATGCAGCAGCGATTCCCCGACCTCCACGCGATATACCTCGAGCTTGGGGACGTGTTCGCGCTTGAATCCCTCAATCAGCAGCAGATCGCAGGGCGTAATGCGCTTGACGTGCTCGGCGAGCCCGGGCTCGGGTGTGCCGTGCAGTTCATGCATCAGCACCCAACGGCGCGAAGACGTCACGAGCACCTCCGCACATCCGGCCTTCCGGTGGCGATATGAATCCTTTCCCGGCTTGTCGACATCGAACGCGTGGTGCGCGTGCTTGATCAGCGACACCTTGAGCCCGCGCACGGTGAACAGCGGAATCAGCTGCTCGATCAGCGTCGTCTTGCCGCTGCCGGAGTAGCCGGCAAAGCCGAAGACTTTCATGGACTGAAGATAAAATGAACGACGGATGATACTGCGATCCGCGCTTTCGAACCAGCACCAGCCGGCCCAGGGTAATCCAGCATTCCGGGCACCGGCAATCAATGCGTTGTGATATCGTTCGCCGGCATGGAACTCCAGGAAGTCATTATTCTGTGTGCGCTGTTTTTCCTGGTCGCGACCCTGTACACGACGGTCGGCCATGCCGGCGCTTCGGGTTACCTCGCCATGATGGGGCTCATCGGCCTGGCGCCCGCGGTGATGCGCCCCACCGCTCTCCTGCTCAACATTCTTGTCGCCGCATTCACCGTGTACCGCTTTCGCCAGGCGCGTTATTTTTCATGGCGTGGTCTTTGGCCGTTCCTGCTGGGCTCGGTGCCGTTCGCCGCATTGGGCGGCATGCAGAATCTGGCCCCCGGTAATTATTACGCAGCCGTTGGCGTCGTTCTGCTGCTGTCCGCCTTATACATGATCTGGCGCGCGCTCGGCTCACGCATTGCGATGGAAGAAAGCGTTGTTCGCGTCAAGCGCCTGCCCGCAATATTCATCGGGGCCCTGGTCGGCCTGCTGTCGGGTCTCACCGGGACAGGCGGCGGAATTTTTCTGAGTCCGACGCTGCTCATGCTCAATTGGGCCGGCCCGAAGACTACCGCGGGAATCTCCGCGCCGTTCATTCTGGTCAATTCCACTACAGCCCTGATCGCGGGAGCGGCGACGGTTCAATCGATCCCGCCCGAGATGCCCTGGCTTGCCGCCACGGCGCTCGCCGGCGCCTTGCTCGGCACCTGGCTCGGTTTGCAGCGGCTGCAGCAGAAAGGGCTGCTGTTGACGCTGGCGATTGTGATGTCGCTGGCCGGGGTCAAGCTTCTGCTTATCGCGTAGACGCGGCGTTCGGGAAGAACAACTGCTCGCCGCCGATCTTGTAGCCGGCGATCGTCTTCTGACCATCGGACGAGACCACCCAGTCGACGAACGCCTGTCCCAGGGCCTTCTTCACGTGCGGGTGTTTTGCGGGATTGACCAGCATGACACCGTACTGATTGAACAGGCGCTGGTCGCCCTCAACGACGATCGCAAGGTCGCCGCGGTTCTTGAATGAGAGCCAGGTGCCGCGATCGGCAAGAATGTAGGCGTTCATCGAGGACGCGGTGTTTAGCGCCGGGCCCATACCCTGCCCCGTGTCGCGGTACCAAGGCCCTTTGTCCCTGGCGATGTCGATACCTGCCATCTTCCACAGGTCGAGTTCGGCGATATGAGTGCCACTGCGGTCGCCGCGCGAAACGAACGGCGCGGCGGCAGCCTCGATCTTGCGCAACGCGTCGAGGATGTCCTTGCCGCCCGCGACTTTCGCCGGATCGGACTTCGGGCCCACCAGGATGAAATCGTTGTACATCACCGGGAAACGCTTCACCCCGTGACCTTCGGCGAGAAATTTCTCCTCGGCCGACTTGGCGTGCACGAACACCACGTCGGCATCGCCCCGCCGCGCCATGTCGAGCGCCTGGCCGGTACCCAACGCCACCACGCGCACCTGGATGCCGGTCTTTTTCTCGAAGACCGGCAGCAGGTGCTTGAACAGCCCCGACTGCTCGGTCGAAGTGGTGGACGCGACGGTGATGAATTTCTCCTGCGCCCACGCCGCCGGCGTCGCCAACAAACCGGTAGCGAAACCATATGTCAAGAATATTCCCCGGATCATTGCCACGGCAGTTCTCCTTTGATGAACGACGCCGCTTCCGCCGAGGCCGGCTGCTTGAAAAATTGCCCGGCCGGCGCGCGCTCCGCGAGCCGGCCTTCGTTGAGAAACAGAATCTCGTCCGCGAACCGCCGCGCCTGGCCGAGATTGTGCGTGGTCATGATGATCTTGGTGCCGCTCGCGTGGATCTGGCCGATGATGTATTCGACTTCACGCGTCGCGCCGGGGTCGAGATTGGCGGTGGGCTCGTCCAGGAACAGCACCTCGGGACCCGGCGCCCAGGCGCGCGCGAGCGCCAGGCGCTGCTGCTCTCCGCCGGACAGCACGCGCGCCGGCCGGCCGGCCCTGTCGGCGAGCCCCACCACGTCCAGCACATCGCGTGCGCGCAGCTCGCGCTCGGCACGCGACACGCCGGCGAGCTTGAGGCCGTAGACCACGTTCGCCAGCACCGAGCGGCGCAGCATCACCGGTCGCTGGAACACCATCGCCTGCTCGCGCGGCCGTCGCGTTTCATGCGTCCCCTGCCACGCGATGGTGCCGGACGTAGGCTGCAGCAAGCCATGACACAGCCGCATCAGCACGCTCTTGCCCGCACCATTGGGACCGAGTATGACGGTGCGGGGACCGGTCCCGATCTCGCACGACACGCGATCGATGATGGTTCTGCCGCGGGCCGCAAAACACACGGCATCGAGCGCAAGCGGAAGCACGGTCCTCGTCTCCGTCCGGTTCAGCCGTAACGGCGCTGCGCCGTTTCCTTCACCCACTGCGCCGCAGCATTGATGGCGAGCACCAGGCTCACCAGAATGATGCCCAGCCCGAGCGCAAGCGGCAGATCGCCCTTGCTGGTTTCCAGTGCAATCGCAGTCGTCATCACGCGCGTGACGCCGTCGATATTGCCGCCGACGATGATCACGGCACCGACCTCGGCCGCGGCGCGCCCGAAGCCCGCGAGCACTATCGTCACTATTGAAAACCGCGTATCCCAGATGAGAGTCAATGCCGAGGCAACGGGACCGGCGCCGAGCGAGCGCAGCTGTTCCTCGTACTCGCGCCACGCGTCTTCAATGACCTGCCGCGACAGCGCGGCGATAATGGGTGCGACCAGAATCGCCTGCGCGATGACCATCGCGACCGGCGTAAACAGCAGGCCCAACTGCCCAAGCGGACCCGCCCGTGACAACAGCAGATAAACCAGCAACCCGACCACCACCGGCGGCAGGCCCATCAGTCCGTTCAGCACCGCGATCAGAGTTTGCCGCCCCCGGAAACGGGTGACACCGATCACCGCACCGACCGGCAGACCGACGACAGTGGCGATGACCACCGCCGCAAGACTCACTTCGAGGCTCAGCGCGACGATGGCCACCAGGTTTGCGTCAAACCGCCCGATCAAGCGCGCCGCTTCGCTCAATGCCAGCAGGATATCGCCCATGTCGGCTTGCCGTTCACGTCGTTTGTGGCATCTTGTTGATCAAGGCCTGCATTCTAGGAGTTTGTCGGACTTCGCCCCGACAAACTCCTAATGCAAAACCGGCGCTAAAAGAATTGCAGAAGAGGATAACAGATACTCAAATCCTGTAAACTTTCGGCTCATACCGGGCTTAAATGAGGTTTAGCGATGAACGACCAGCCGCAATCCCTCCGTCAGCTTTCCTGCGCCGACGATTTTGATCCGAATTCGATGCCGGTTGACAAGGCGCGCGAAGTCATCGCCCGCTTTCTTTCCCCGGTGACCACCATCGAGCGCGCGCACATCCGCGCCGCGCTGGGCCGCGTGCTGGCGCAGGATGTGATTTCGCCGCTCGACGTTCCCGCGCACGACAACTCGGCGATGGATGGTTACGCGGTACGGTTTGCCGACTTGAGCGGCGACGGCCCGGCGACGTTCAAGGTCACGGGCACGGCACTCGCCGGCGCACCGTTCAAGGGAACGCTCAAGGCCGACGAGTGCGTGCGCATCATGACCGGCGCGGTAGTGCCGCAAGGCGCGGACACTATCGTCATGCAGGAGCGCGTCGAAGTCAGGGGCGACCAAGTGATGATCGGCGGCGGGCACCGCAAGGGACAAAGCCTGCGCCGCGCCGGCGAGGACCTCAAGGCCGGACAGACGGCGCTGAAGCGCGGCCAGGTGCTGCGCCCTGCCGAGATCGGGCTCATCGCCTCGCTCGGGATTGGCGAGGTGACGGTTTACCGCAGGCTGCGGGTTGCGTTTTTCTCCACGGGCGACGAGCTGATATCGATCGGCGCCGTGCCGCAGGAGGGCCAGATCTATGACAGCAATCGTTATACGCTCTACGGCATGCTCGCGAGGCTCGGCTGCGAAGCGATCGACATGGGCGTCGTGCGCGACGATCCCAAGCTGCTGGAGGACGCGTTTTCGGAGGCGGCGGCAGCGGCCGATGTCGTGATCACGAGCGGCGGCGTGTCAGTCGGGGAAGCCGACTTCGTGAAGGATCTCCTCAACAAAATGGGCGAAGTGGTGTTCTGGAAAATCGCGATGAAACCCGGGCGCCCGCTCGCCTACGGCAAGATCGGAGATGCGCACTTCTTCGGGCTGCCCGGCAATCCGGTATCGGTCATGGTGACTTTCTACCAGTTCGTGCGCGATGCGCTGCTCAAATTGTCCGGCCGCGATCCCGTGCCGCCGCTGCCGGCTTTCAAGGTGCCCTGCACTTCCACGCTCAAGAAAGCGCCGGGGCGCACCGAGTTCCAGCGCGGCGTCCTCGCACAGAACGCGGCCGGCAACTGGAACGTGCGCGTCACCGGCGATCAGGGCTCCGGCATTCTGCGCTCGATGTCCGAAGCCAACTGCTTCATCATCCTGCCCACCGAGCAGGGGAATGTGGCGCCGGGAACGCTGGTTGAGGTCCAGGTCATGGAAGGCGTGGTCTGAAGACTCCGGGATTGCCGCATATTTTTCTGTTGACAACCCCTCTTTGATTGGGGATTATCACCAAGCTCGAGACCGACACAACCACATTCTCCCGGCAAGCGCCGCAGGATCACATTGTGTCCAAGGAGGGGAATTAGATGAGGTGTATCCGCCAGAAGTTTTTATCCGTACTGTTTATTGCGCTTCTTTTCAGCTTCGTCGCGGTCCCCGCGAAGGCCGAAACCATCAGATTGCGCATCGCCACCGGCCATCCGCCAGCGGTGGTTTACGCGGGGCAGATGAGGGACTACTTCCAGGTCGAACTCAAGAAGCGCGTCGAGGCCAAGACCAAGCACAAGATCGAGTGGGTCGAGGGCTACGGCGGATCCATCGTGAAGGTTTCCGAGACCCTCGGCGGCGTGCGAGACGGCATCGTGGACATCGGGGGATTCTGCTTCTGCTTCGAGCCGGCCAACCTGCCGATGCACGCTTTCCAGGTCATGCTGCCCTTCGGACCGGTCGATCCGATCGACAGCCTGAAAACTGCGCAGGCCGTCTATGCGAAGGTCCCGTATCTGACGAATGTCTTCGAGGAAAAGTTCAACCAGAAGCTGCTTGCCCGGATCACCGACTCGAGCTACAACCTCGGCACCAACTTCGAATGGAAGTCGCTCTCCGACCTGAAGGGGCGCAGGATCGCCGGGGCCGGCCTCAATCTCAACTGGCTGAAATATGCCGGCGTGACGCCGGTGCAAAGCTCGCTGCCGGAGGCCTACACGAGCATGCAGACCCGGGTGTACGACGGCTGGATCATGTTCCCCAGCGCCTGGGTCAATCTCAAGCTCCACGAGGTGGGGCCCTTCTACACGCTGATCGGTTTCGGCACGATCGTCTGGCACGGCCTCACGATCAACCTGAACACCTGGAAGCGCCTGCCCAAGGAAGTGCAGCCCATCATGCTCGAGACCGCGAAGGATTTCGAGGAGCAGGTGGGCAAGGTGAACCGCGCGCGCTACCAGAAGGACATCGAAACGCTGCGCGGCCTGATCAAGGTGAATGCCATCGAGGACAAAGTGCGCGCCGAATGGGCCAAGGCGCTCAGCGCATGGCCGCCTGCATTCGCCAAGGAGCTCGACGGCAAGGGCCTGCCGGCAACCCAGATTCTCAGGCTGACGCTCGACGCGGCGGAGAAGCAAGGCCACAAGTGGCCCTACCGCTACGAGATCAAGTAGCGGCGAGATGACCGTCTACTGCGCGATTGCGGCCGGCGCGATTGACCCGGACCGTTCCGGCCGGTCGCGCCGGTTCACGGTTGGAGACGCGCCGCCGTAGGCCAGCACCTTTCGCGCGCTGAGCGGCGGGCGCGTCCCTTCGATCCCTCGCCGCCTTCAACCTCCGGAGCAGCCCATGCCATACGTTCGCCACGTCATCCGGCTGAGCGATCAGTTGTCGCAATTCCTGATGGTTCTCGCCGCCGTCTGGGCCATGGGCCTGTCGGTGCTGATCGTCGCCGACATCATCGGCAACAACCTGATTGGACACGCCATCCCCGGCGTGCGGGAGATCGTCATCAGCTCGATCGTCATGATCGTCTACCTGCAGCTGGGCTACGCCATTCGCAGCCATTCGATGCTGCGCGCCGACACGCTGGTGCTCGTCATGCCGGTCACGATGCGGCGGATCGTGCTCGCCGCCGGCTATGCGCTGGGCGCGGTGTTCTTCCTCATGATCCTGCGCGGTACCATCAGCCCGGCCGTCCATGCCTGGACCACCTCCGAGTTCTGGGGAGAGGGCGCCCTGCGCGTGCCGGTGTGGCCCACCCGTTTCATGATTCTCGTGGGCTGCGCGCTCGCCATCGTGAACTACGCCGTCGCCGCCCTGATTGACGTCTTCGGGTTCGACAACGGCGGGAAAGCCCTCGCGGACGAGACGCCCGGGAAGAGCTGAGAGCCGCCGGGGACCGGAGCCGTGTTCGAGGTCAACATCGCGGTAGTGCTGCTCGTCAGCCTCATCATCATGGTGGTGATGGGGGTGCATATCGCCGTCGCCCTCGGCATGGCGAGCGCGCTTGGCGTCTATCTGGTCACCGGCAACTTCGCCGTCGTCGAGCGCATGCTGGCGAGCACGGCCCATGAAGCCCTGCGCGATTACGTGTTCGCGGTGATTCCGCTGTTCATGCTGATGGGCGAGTTCATCGCCCGGTCGGGCGCGGTTACGGACGTCTACAGGGGCATCAACCGGGGACTGCGGCGCATCCCCGGGCGTCTAGCACTCGCAACGGTGCTGGGAAACGCGCTGTTCTCGCTGGTGACGGGGGTGAGCATAGCCTCCGCCGCGGCCTTCTCGCGCATTTCCTATCCGGAAATGAAGCGCCACGGCTATAGCCGCACCTTCGCTCTCGGCACCATCGCCGGCTCTTCCTGCCTCGGGATGCTGATCCCCCCCAGCGTGCTGATGATCGTGTGGGGCATCCTGACGGAGAAATCCATCGGCGCGCTGTTTCTCGCCGGCGTAATCCCCGGTCTCATGGTGGCGGGCATGTTCTGCCTCTACATTCTCATCGTGGCGATCTTGCGTCCCGAGGTCGTCGGTGCCGCCCGGACATCCGCGCCAGGGGCGCCGGCGGTCGCCGAAAACCCGGCGCCGGCCATGCCGTCGCCAGGGGCCGCTCCCGAGGCTGTAGACCGGGTATCGTTGTGGACCAGCACGCTTGGCATCGTGCTCGTCGTCGTGACGGTGCTGGGCGGCATCTGGTTCGGCTTCTTCACACCGACCGAGGGCGCCGGTGCGGGCGCCTTCATCGCCCTCGTCCTGGGCATCATCAAGGGCATGCGCTTTCGGGACATCATCCAGTGCGTCCTGTCGGTGGGACGGACCTCGGCGCCGATCCTGATCCTGCTGGTTACGGCGTCGCTTTACGCGCGCACCCTGGCGATGACGGGCGTGACCAACGCGATCCAGGACACGTTCCTGCGAGCCGGCCTTTCGGCCGCGACGATCCTGCTGATCATGATCGGGATCTGGTTCGTGCTCGGCATGTTCATCGACTCCATCTCGATCATGCTGCTGACCGTCATCATCTTCGAGCCCATCGCCGTCGCGGTGGGCTTCGATTCGATCGCGTTCGCCGTGATCGGCGTCCTTGCCATCGAGGCCGGCCTGCTGACACCGCCTTTCGGAATCCTCGTGTACACGGTCAAGTCCGCAATTGACGACAAGGATATTTCCATCTGGAACATCTTCGCGAGCTCGACGCCTTATTGGGTGGTGCTGCTGATCGCCGTCGTCCTGGTCGCGCTCTTCCCCGGCATCGCGACCTACCTTCCGAACCTCGTTTTCCGAGCGTGACCGATGAGCCTCGGCCATGGGTCGATTTCTGCGCCGGCCTAGCAACGGGTATACTGCGGACGACAAAAAAGCCCGGGACTCCCGGGCTTTTAGGTGAACGCAGAGTCCAGGCTACTTTTTCGCTGCTGGAGCAGCAGATGCGGCCTTTGCCGCCATCGCCTCCCCGCCTTTCTCTTTCTTGTAACGCTCGACAGCGCGGTCCTGCGCCTTGGCGAGCTGTTCCGCCGCTTTTTTCGCCGCTTCAGCGGCTTTCATTTTCGCTTCCGCGGCCTTGGCCGGATCAACCGGCGGGGGCGGCGGCAATTTGGCATAGGCAACGCCGACCGCGCAGCACACCAGCAGGGCCGGTACGGATTTCCAGATTCTTGGCGCGTTCATATCCTCCATCCCTCCTTCATTGACGAAGCGGCAGCCGCGCTCGGCGTCCCGCCGGGCGCGCGGCCGTGACTCGCCAGCTCGTTATACCAGTATTCGTGATGCTCCTTGGCCCAGGTTTCATCAGTCATGCCGGTGCGCATTGTTTCGTAGGCTCCCTCGACACCGATTGTGCCCACGTAAATATGGCCAAGCGCCATGGTTATGAACAGCGCCGCCGAGACGTCATGGACGATGTTGGCCAACTGCATTATGCCGCGCCCCTGGGCAAAGTTGGGAAAGTCCAGAATAAAGCCGGTCACGGCCGACACGATGCCAAACAGCGTCATCGCAATCCAGAACCAGACCTTTTCGCCGGCGTTGAAGCGTCCCGAGGGGACATGCTCGCGCGATCCGAGGAATCCGCCCAGCTTTTTCACCCAGATCCAGTCGTGAGCCTTCGGTACGTTGTCCTTCACGAAAGTGACGAACATGAGAACGGTGCACACCGCGAACAGCGGGCCCACGAAGTTGTGCAGGTTTTTCGAAACGATCGCAAGCCATGAGAACACCGAGTATCCAAGCACCGGCAGCACCACATATCTCCCGAACAGCATGATGACACCGGTGACCGCGAGGATGGCAAAGCTGATCGCGGTTGACCAGTGCACGGTGCGCTCCCAGGTCGAAAACCGCTGGATCATCCTGCCCGTGGGCTTGTCGCGCAGCGTGAGGGCACCCTTGGTGTAGTAGTAGAGTCCGATCAGCGCAGCGACCACGATCAACAGCCAACCGCCATAGATCGTAACCGGGCCATTGCGGATCTCGCGCCAGATCTGCCCTTCCGTCTGGATGAGAATGTTGGTTTCGACGCCGCGCACCTGGGTCGTCTGGTAAGGGTTTTCACCCTTGCGCACCTCGCGCCACAACGGCGCATTGTTAAGCGGTTGAGTGATCTGCCGCTCGGCTTGCTGTTTCGCGAGATCTTCGGCCCCAAGGGAAAACTGCGGAAGCAGCACCGCGACAAGCGCGATAGACAGCCACATCACCCACCGCAACGCGCGATTGCCGTGCATGGACTTCTCCTTTTCTCTCTAGTGGGCAACTACCCGTTCGTATTCGTTCTGGCCGAGATTGCGCGCTTTGACCGCTTTTTCCCAAGCCACCTTGTCGCCCTTGAACTGCTCGTTGTCCCACGGCTGCTGGTCGGGCTTGCCTTGATACATGCCCTGCTTGTAAACCGTGACCGTGGGCTTTTCGCCGCAGCCCGCCGCGAACAGCGGCAGCACAGCCGCCATTGCGACTACCAGGATCTTTCTCATGATTTACCTCCAGGTTGTGCCGGTGGTTTCTCGGGCCGGCCATAGGCGGTGCCCCAGCCCCAGACCTCCGAGCCCCTGCCGCGAGTAGTGACGCGCCTGCGGTAGATGTCGGCGATCACGTCGCCGTCACCGCCGAGCAGCGCTTTGGTCGCGCATTGTTCAGCGCACGCTGGAAGCTTGCCTTCAGCAATACGGTTGCGGCCATACTTCTTGAATTCGGCCGGGGAAAAGTCGGGCTCGGGGCCGCCGGCGCAGAAGGTGCACTTGTCCATCTTGCCGCGCAACCCGAACGCGCCGTCCTGCGGGAACTGCGGCGCGCCGAACGGACAGGCATAAAAACAATAACCGCAGCCGATGCACAGGTCTTTATCGTGGAGAACGAGTCCTTCCGTCGTCTTGTAGAACACGTCCACCGGGCACACCGCCATGCACGGCGCATCCGAACAGTGCATGCAGGCGACCGAAATCGATTTTTCGCCCGGCACGCCGTCGTTGAGCGTCACCACCCGTCGCCGGTTGACACCCCACGGGATCTCGTGCTCCTGCTTGCACGCTGTCACGCACCCGTTGCATTCGATGCAGCGTTCGGCATCAGCCAGAAATTTCATTCTTGCCATGGTGAGCTCCTCCGTCCTATGCCTTCATGACCTGACACAGCGTGGTCTTGGTCTCCTGCATCATGGTCACGATGTCGTAACCATAGGTCGTCGCGGTGTTGATGGCCTCGCCACGCACCCAGGGCGCTGCGCCCTCGGGGTACTTGTCGAGCAGGTCCTTGCCCATCCACCAACCGGAGAAGTGGAACGGGCAGAACACCGTTCCCGACGCCACCCGCTCCGTGACCAGCGTCTTGACCTTGAGGCGCGCCTTGGTCGGCGACTCGAGCCACACGTACTCGTTGTTCCTGACGCCGCGGTCGTTGGCATCCTTGGGGTTGATCTCGACGAACATTTCCTGCTGCAGCTCGGCGAGCCACTTGTTGGACCGCGTATAGTCGCCGCCACCCTGGTACTCGGTCAAGCGGCCGCTCGTCAGGATCAGCGGGTACTGCTTGACCGCGTCTTTGTTCGCCTGCTGCACCGTCTTGAACAGCACCGGCAGACGCCATCTGACCTTCTGGTCGTCGTACGTGGGGTACTTCTCGATGAGATCCGGCCGCGGACTGAAGATCGGCTCGCGGTGCGTCGGGATCGGGTCCGGGAAGTTCCAGACGTTTGCGCGCGCCTTGGCGTTGCCGAATGGATGAACGCCGTGGTTCTTCATCGCCACGCGGATGATGCCGCCCGACGGGTCGGTCTTCCAGTTCTTGCCCTCGGCCGCCTTCTTCTCGGCGTCGGTCAACTCATCCCACCAGCCGAGCTTCTTGAGCAGCACGTGGTCGAACTCGGGGTAGCCGGTCGTGAGATCGGCACCCTTGGAGTGCGAACCGTCCTCGGCGAGCAGGTTCACGCCATCGCGCTCGACGCCGAAGTTGGCGCGGAAATTGCCGCCGCCGTCCATGATGTGTTTGGAGGTGTCATACAGGTTGGGCGTGCCGGGATGCTTCAGCGCCGGAGCGCCGTAAGACGGCCACGGCAGACCGAAGTAATCGCCGTCCAGCACGTATCCCGTCTTCGCGTCCTTGCCGCCCTTGGCGCGCAGGGTCTTCACGTCGAACACGTGCATGTTGCGCATGTGCGCCTGCAGCCGCTCGGGCGACTGCCCCGTGTAGCCGATGGTCCACACGCCGCGGTTGACCTCGCGCAGGACGTCTTCCGAGTCGGGCTCGAGCATGCCGCCCTTGCCCTTCGCGAGCTTGATATTCTTGACGAACTCCTTGGCGAAGCCGAACTTCTCCGCGAGCTGGTACATGACCATCTGGTCGGTGCGCGATTCGAACAGGGGATCGATCACTTTCTCCCGCCACTGAATCGAGCGGTTGGAAGCCGTCGCCGAACCGCTCGATTCGTAGTTCGTGGCCGCCGGCAGCAGGTAGACGCCGTCCTGGCGTACCATTGCAGCCATCGCCGCGGTGGCCGTCGGAACCGGGTCGATCACCACCAGCAGGTCGAGTTTCTTCATCGCCTCGACCATCTCCTTGCCGCGTGTCTGGCTGTTCGGTGAATGACCCCAGTAGATCACTGCGCGCAGGTTCGGATCCTGGTCGATGAGCTCGTTCTTCTCGAGCACCCCGTCGATCCAGCGCGACACGGTGATGCCGGGTTTCTCCATCATCGCCTGCGAGGCGAACTGTTTCTTCAGCCACTCGTAGTCCACGCCCCACACCCCGGCCCAATATTTCCACGAGCCGGTCGCGATCCCGTAGTAGCCGGGCAGCGAGTCGGGGTTCGGCCCGATGTCGGTCGCGCCCTGCACGTTGTCGTGGCCGCGGTAGATGTTGCAGCCGCCGCCGGAGACGCCGATGTTGCCCAACGCGAGCTGGAAGATGCAGGATGCCCTCACGATCGCAGTGCCGGTGGTGTGCTGGGTCTGGCCCATTGCCCAGACGATGGTGCCGGGGCGGTTCTTCGCCATCGTCTCAGCCACGTCCCGCACCTCTGCTTCCTTCATGCCGGTCACTTCCTCGACCTTTTCGGGGGTCCACTTCATGACCTCTTCGCGCGCCTTGTCCATGCCATAGACACGGGCTTTGATGTAGTCCTTATCCTCCCAGCCGTTCTTGAAGATGTGGTAGAGCATGCCCCACAGAAACGCGACGTCCGTCCCGGAGCGGATGCGGTAGTACTTGTCCGCCCTCGCCGCCGTGCGAGTGAAACGCGGATCCACCACGATCACCTTGGCGCCGTTCTCCTTGGCATGCAGCGTGTGCAGCATGGAAACCGGGTGCGCTTCCGCCGCGTTGCTGCCGAAGAACAGAATGGCTTTGGAATTCTGCTCGTCGTTGTAGGAGTTGGTCATCGCGCCATAGCCCCAGGTGTTCGCCACGCCCGCAACCGTGGTGGAGTGGCAGATGCGCGCCTGGTGGTCCATGTTGTTGGTGCCGAACATGGAAACGAACTTGCGGAACAGATAGGAGTTCTCGTTGCTGTGCTTGGAGGAGCCGATCCAGTAGGTGGCGTCGGGGCCACTCTCCTTGCGGATGGCGAGCAGCTTGTCGCTCACTTCCTTGAGCGCCACATCCCACGAAACGCGCTGCCACTTGCCGCCGACGAGCTTCATCGGGGATTTTAGGCGGTGCGAGTCAGCCGTCATGCCATACTCGCGGATCGCGGCGCCCTTGGTGCAATACGCGCCGAGGTTGATCGGCGAATCGAACACCGGCTCCTGGCGAATCCACACGCCGTTTTGCACGACGGCGTCTACGGCGCAGCCGACCGAACAGTGCGTGCATACGGTGCGCTTGACCTCGATTTTGCCGTCAGCCGCCGTCGCTGCAGCCTCGGCCTTGCTCATGATCGATAACGGCAACTGCGACAGCGCAGCGCCCGCGCCGATGGTGATGCCGGAACGCTTGAGAAAGGCGCGGCGATCAATCGTTTTGCCGAGCATCCCCGATACGGAACGGGCGAGCCGGTTGTGTGAGGCGGAAACGCTCGATGATTTTCTGGTGAGCAACATGGAAATGTCCCCCTCAGACTTTGGTGGTGCGGTAGTAGTTGCGGATGTGTTCCGTAAGGTGGTAGCCCTTCGACCCGCTCACGGCTTCATTTTTCTTGAGCGGCGTCTGGGGGCCTTTTCCGACTAACGCTGCGGTGGCTGCCGCACCACCCGCACCAACAGCCAACAGAAAATTGCGGCGGGAAAGCTTCGATTGTGAGCCCTTCATCGCACCCTCCTTTTTTTGAAAGCGGTAATCGAGCTTGAGCTAACCAGAATCTACACACCTGGGCGACGCAAATCAAGCACTTCGGAACTAGTGTTAATCCCGAAAAGTCACGCGGCAAAAGGCGCGATTAAGCTCTGCGGTTAAACTGAATCGATCATCTCGAACGCCTCCTTTTCGACTTCAAAAAAGGCCTCAGCAAATGTAGCTACAATCTTATAGAAGTCTGCCGACGGTGCCTGCTGCACAGCAGCAAAAAAGGAGGCCGCTCCGGGATACACGAAGCCCGCAAAGAAGCGCTGCTGTTCTCCGAGCGGGCGACTTTCCTCGACGAGAAAGCGCATGACATCGCACAACGCGGACACGTGGTCCTCCACTTCAAAGACATCGCTGCGCCGCAGGAATCCCGATTCGGAAAGCTGATCGCGCAGCCTGACAAGATGCCGGTCCGGCGAAGCGGGCTCAGCGTACCCCGACAGGTATGGTGTCACCGGCGCCCTGCCAACCCCGATAAATAGGTCATCGTATTCCTGGCGGACCGAGGCGAGGGATACGCTCCCACACGCCTTTTGCAGCGCACGCCAACCCGCCGCAAGACGGCTGGCGTCCCGATCGGCCTCCTCCTGGCCACTGCGGTAAAATTCCGCGCACAGCGTCGCGTCGGGAGGACCGTAAAAGAGGCGCCCGATCAGGGCATACAAGTTGGCTCGCCCGACATCCTCCGCCGCCAGCCGGGCAGCATCCGGGTTCGGCGCTTCATTCACGAGCGGTGACCCCTTTCGCTATCCGCGGGATAATCGAAGATGCTGGCCTCGCCGCCGGGCTGCATCATGTCGATCACGCGGCAGTCGCCGCACATCTGCAGACGGCGCAATGCTTCGGGAGTCGGAAACATCGAGTGCGTGCTGAGCCGCCCGAGCATGTTCTCGATCAACTGCTTCGTGCCGAACGGCTTGCCGCAGCGGATGCAGTTGAACGGCTCGGCCTCGTTCAGCACCGCGGCCGTCTTGGCTTGCCTACCGAGCAGCAGACGCGGCCTCAAGCGAATCGCGTCTTCCGGACAGGTTTTCTCGCACAGCCCGCACTGCACGCAGTTGCGCTCGATGAACCGGAGCTGCGGGGTATCTTTGGCGTCCAGCAGGGCTCCTTCCGGACACGCTCCGACGCACGCAAGACACATGGTGCACTTCTGCTGGTCCACGAGCACCGTGCCGTAGGGAGCGCCCGCGGAGAGCGCAACCTCCTCCTTGGGCGCGGGGGCGTGCTTGAGAAGATGGTCGAACGCGAAATCGAGCGTGGTTCGTTTCTCGTTGAACAGGTTGAAGGTGGCGGGCGGCGCTGTGCGTGGACTGCCGAGGCCCCACACTTCACCTTCGAGCGCCGCTGCGTCCTGTGCGCGGATCAGCCGGAAATGACCGTCCCCGTAGCCGAGTCCCGTGACGATTTCCTGCGCGAGTTTGAGCTGCTCCTCAAGTGCGTGCGTATATTCCGCAGGCTCGGACCCGGTGGACAGAATGATGAACTGCGCCGCCCCCAATGCGATACTGCCCAGCAACAAATCGAGGCCGAGAGACGCAACATGGAAAACTCCGAGCGGGATGATATGCGCCGGCAAGCCCTTGCCACGCCGCGCGAGGCGCACGATCAGTTCGCGGCCGTCGGTGGTGTTGTGAAACAGCAGGCCAGCGCCCGTGCCGCCGGCGCCGTGATACGTTTGGAGGACCGTCTTGATCCGCGAGCCCATGTCTGACATGCGGGGATAGGCATAGGTCATCGCACCCGAAGGGCAGACCGTGGCGCAGCCCCCGCAGCCCATGCACAGATGCGGCTCGACCTTTACCCGGTTCTCCTCCTTGTCGCTGACGATCGCGCTGGTCGAGCATACGTCGATACAGCGCGTGCAGCCGATGATTTCGGAACGGCTGTGCGCGCAGATCTTCTCCTGATACTGGAAGAACTTCGGTTTCTCGAATTCCCCGATGAGCTGCCCGAGCGCCTGCACCGCGAGCGCTTGCTCAAGCGGATCTTTCCCCGGCGCCTGGTAGCCTTGCGGTAGCTGCGGGACGCGGATCAGCGGCGGCTCGTCGAGGTCGAGCACCAGGTCAAAGCGCTCGTTGCGGTGAACGTCGGCGCGTTCGAACTCGACCGCCCTGATTTCACCGCAGACCTTGACGCACTGCCGGTGCGCCTTGCACTTCTCGAGATCGATCTGATATGTAAAATCGATCGCCTGTTCCGGACAAGCGTGAATGCAGGCGTTGCAGCGGGTACACACTTCGAGGTCGATTGGATTTTGCTGGCGCCACGTGACCTCGAAGGCGCCGAGATAGCCGGAAAGCGTCGTCCCGGTCCCGGAAAACACAGGGCAATGCCGGTCAATCGGCAGCTCACCGCCATCGAGCCGCGTGATGAGCACGCTCAGCGAGAACTGCTCGCGCAGGCGCTCCGCCCACCCGATTGCCGCCGCCGACGGCCCGACGATCAGGAGCTCGCCGCCCGACTTGTAGCTGACGAGGGGCACCGGTTCGGGCTCAGGAAGGTCGGTAAGTGCGAGCAGCGCTGCAATCTTGGGCGTCGCGCGTCCGGCTTCCGCCGACCACCCCGCGGCTTCCCGGATATTGACGAAGCCGATGCTGCCGCCGCCTTTGAGGTTCTCGTGCAGCTCCGAGAACAGGGGCGCTTCCTGCGTGCATGCGACCACCAGATCGGAACCGCTCTTGACGGCACCCTCGAACGTCGCCAGGTGTTGGCGGCACAGCTCGCTGCTGATGCGGGGCGTCGTATCAAGCTTGAGCGCTGCCCCCAATGCCTTGGCGTTCAGCGGCATCGTCTTGTTGCAGTTGCAAATGAGCTTCTCTTTAGGCATCGCGCAGGTTACGGTGTAATTTCAGATCGCGGAAAAGACCTCCAAGATTCGCGATCCTATCGAAAAGCGCATCAGAAAACTACGATGATTTCTGGGGGGTACCTGGGGCGGGTTCAGACGCGTATTGCGAACCCGGTCGGGTGGAGGACGAGTCAGCCGCCGGTGACTCCTGAGCCGTCAACTGCTCGGGACGAGGTGGTTCATGCTCTGCCACACGCTTCACCACTTCGCCTTGCGGCGGTTCTTTCTCGCCTCTTGCCCATTCCAGAATCCTCTGGGCCTGCTTGAGCTGCGCCAGCATCGCGGCGGGAATCGGTTCCGACTTGCTGTAATCGTCGATATAAACGTCGAGCCCGTCCATCACGTTGAAGCGCGCGTCGCTGAAGAGCTTCTTGAGCGCCGCGCGGCGCACGTCTTCGTCCACCTTGGGATGGAAGAATGCGCGGTAATCGGAATCGAACGTGAGCTTGTCCAGCGGCGGCAGCTCCGGCGTCTTAGAATCGACTGCTTCCGGCTTGGGCTGCGGCTTTTCCGCGGGCTGCTCGCGCGCTTCCTTTTTTAACCGCGTCCAACGCGCAAGAAAGTTTTCCTTGCTGTCGTCTGCCGCCGCGTGGGTCGTGACGGGCGTCGGTTTTCCTTTGCCGGATTCAGCCACGGAATCCCACCCCCTTGTCCTTATTGCTCGCGTAGCGACCTTTCTTCTTTGGCTCGGGTCGGTAATGCCGCTCGACGAATTCGCCGATCCACGGCAGCAGTTCGGTCGGCAACGTCACCCCATCGACATTCTCGCCGCTGTCCGCCCAGCGCGTGCCTTCGTTATAGCTGACCGTAATAAACTCTGGCCGGGCGACTTCGTCGTGCATACGCCACAGGATGAACACCTTGGGTTGTGGCGAAGTAATGTTGAGGTAATAGCCTTCCGCCTCGTCGCGGTGCAGTCTCAGCACATGTCCCGGAAACAGGACCTGGGTCAATTTTTCCCCGCGCACGATCACGCGCTCCGCTGAGCCGGGCGGCGACACATCGCGCACTGCACCCTTCGCTTCCCATTTCTCCGCGGCCCAGCGATTGTCCAGGACGACGCGCTCCATGATTATCGCCAAGCGATAAGTGGCCGCAGTCATCGATTCCGGCGCCGACATGAAGGAATTCTGCACCAGCCGCGCGCGACATTCAACCAATACCTATTCCCAAATACCTGATTTACAAGTAATGCTTTCCTTGCGCCGGGGGAACTTCTTTTGTCATAATTCAACGCTCCAGGTGCATAATCCGTCTGCCGCGAGCCTTGAATGAACGAACCCCGTCTATCCGCTATTCCCGCCCAGGTTCCGACCCACAGTCGCGACCGGCTGGGCCGTCCGCTGCGTGACCTGCGCATCTCGGTCACCGATCGCTGCAACTTCCGCTGCGTCTATTGCATGCCGAAGGAAGTGTTCGGCAAGGATTACCAGTTCCTCGAGCGTAAAGAACTGCTGACATTCGAAGAGATTACGCGCCTTGCGCGCATTTTCAGAGAGCTCGGAATCGAGAAAATCCGCCTGACGGGGGGCGAGCCGCTGGTCAGGCGCAATCTGGAACAGCTGATCGCCATGCTCGCCGCGATCCCCGGCCTCGATTTGACCCTGACCACCAACGGCTCCCTTCTCAAGCAAAAGGCCCGCGCACTGAAGGAGGCGGGCCTCAAGCGCGTGACCGTAAGCCTCGATTCGCTGGACGACGAGGTGTTCATGCGCATGAACGACGTCGACTTTCCGGCGACCAGGGTGCTTGACGGCATAGAGGCCGCGGCCGCAGCCGGGCTCGCACCGATCAAGATCAACATGGTCGTCAAGCGCGGACTCAACGAACACAGCATCCTGCCGATGGCGCGTTTCTTCCGCAAACAAGGCCATATCCTGCGTTTCATTGAGTACATGGATGTCGGCCACACCAACGGCTGGCGCATGGATGACGTCGTCACGGCGCGCGAGATCATCGCCATGATCGACGCCGAAACGCCGCTCGAGCCGGCGGACGCGAATTACCGCGGGGAAGTCGCCGAGCGCTGGCGCTATAAGGACGGCTCGGGCGAAATCGGCGTCATCGCCTCGGTCACGCAGGCCTTTTGTCGGGACTGCACGCGAGCGCGCCTCTCCACCGAAGGCAAGCTCTACACCTGCCTGTTCGCCACCAACGGCCACGATCTGCGCGTGCTGTTGCGCAACGGCGCCCCAGACCGCGAGATCCATGACGCGATCACGGCCATCTGGGACCGGCGCAGCGACCGCTACTCCGAGATCCGCACCGCGCAGACGGCGAAACTCCAGAAAATCGAGATGTCCTACATCGGCGGCTGACGCCGCCGGAACGAGGATCGATGAACGATGAGTGATGAACGATATCCTGTTCCGCGTTCCGCGTCCATCGTTCGCGTTGATATGAACGCCCCCTCCCGTCCCAAAATCACCCACGCCGGTCGTCCCCTGACCTTCGAGGTCGAGGCAGTCAACGAGCGCGGCGAGGCGCTGCCCACCCCGATCGCGGGCGAGCATCCGCTCACGCTTTACGTCGACAAGCGCGAGCTTGTGACGCTGATGACGCTGGGTCAGGCGCCGGAAGCGCTGGCGATCGGGTACCTGCGCAACCAGCGCCTGGTGAGCTCGATCGAGGAAATTGCGGCCGTTCAGGTCGACTGGGAAACCGATGCCGTGGCGGTCACCACGCGCAAGGCGATCAAGGGACTCACGGGAAAAATGAAGAAGCGCACCGTGACGACCGGTTGCGGCCAGGGCACGGTGTTTGGCGACCTGATGGATGAGATCGAATCGATCAAGCTGCGCGATGATGTGCAACTCGCCGAGGAAACACTCTACGGCCTGCTCGATGCGGTACGCCGGCATGAAACCATCTACAAGAGCGCCGGGGCGGTCCACGGCTGCGCGCTCGCCGACGGCGCTGAAATCATCTACTTCATCGAGGATGTCGGGCGACATAACGCGGTCGATGCCATCGCCGGCCAGATGTGGCTCGACCGTATCGACGGTTCCGACAAGATTTTCTACACCACCGGCCGGCTCACGTCGGAAATGGTAATCAAGGCGGCTCAGATGCAAATACCCTTCCTCGTCTCGCGCTCGGGGCTGACTGAGATGGGTTACCGGATCGCCAGCAAGACCGGCATCACCATGCTCGGCCGCGCCGTGAACAAACATTACCTGCTCTTCACCGGCAGGCAGCGCTTCGTCAAATCCGTCATGCCCACAATGTTGGCGTGACGCGCTTCGATGCCATCAACAAGAGACTCATCGCTCATCACTCATCGCTCATCACTCATCACCGGCGTCATTCTTGCCGGCGGCCAGGGCCGGCGCATGGGCGGCGTCGATAAAGGCCTCAAACCGCTGCGCGGCAAGCCGATGGTGCAATGGGTGATCGAGCGCTTCGCACCGCAGGTCGACGAACTGCTGATCAACGCCAACCAGAACCTCGACACCTATACAGCGTTCGGCTATCACGTCGTTGCGGATGTCATCGGCGGTTTTGCCGGTCCGCTCGCGGGACTGCACCGCGGCCTGTCGGAAGCGCGGCACGATTTGGTGGCGACCGTACCGTGCGATTCGCCGTTCCTGCCGCACGATTTGATCGCGCGCCTCTGTTCGGCGCTGGAGAGCCGCGGCGCCGAAATCGCAGTCGCCAAGACCGGCGACCAGCCGCATCCCGTGTTTTGCCTGTGCCGCAGGGAGGTGCTGCCGGGTCTCACCGCGTTCCTCGCCAACGGCGGGCGCAAGATCGACGCCTGGTATGCCACGCTCAAAGTCGTCGAAGCGCCGTTCGACGACGAAGCCGACGCCTTCAGCAACATCAACACGCAGGATGACCTGCGTTCGTTCGAGAATGGTGCTGACTGAATCGAGACGCGTTCTTCTTACGCTGACGCCAGTGCCCGCTCGACGTTTTCCCCCGCGATCAAGGCTTCAGGCTCGGCGATGAAATAGCCCTGCGCGAAATCGATCTTGAGCGCCGTGATTTTCTCCAGCGTGAGCGCATCCTCCACCGACTCGGCGACGGTCTGCATGCCGAGAATGTGGCTGATGCGGTTGATCGAGTCGACGATCGCGTAATCCATCGGATCGGTTGCCATGTCCGTAATGAACATGCCCGCAATCTTCAGGAAATCGACCGGGAGGTACTTGAGATAGGCGAATGACGACATGCCGGTGCCGAAGTCGTCGAGCGCCAGGCGGCAGCCCACGCCTTTCAGTTCGTGCATCAGTTCCGCCGCCTTGTTGAGGTTGGAAATAGCCGTCGTTTCCGTGATCTCGAAGCACAGCAGGCCACGCGGCAATTCATAACGCGTCAGGAGTTTCCTCAGGAAATCGGGGAAGCTCTTGTCGTTGATGCTGGCGCCCGAAATGTTCACCGCGTAGTAGCCGCGCGTGCCGTCCGCGGCGAGCTGGTGCGGGATCGCTCCCGCCTGCCATTGCCGGTACAGAAACTCGACCAGCGAACTGATCACCCAGCGCTCGATCGAGGTCAACAGGTTGTAGCGCTCGGCCGCGGGCATGAACCCGGTCGGCGGCACCAATGCGCCCGACTTGTCGAGCATGCGCACCAGCACCTCGTAGCACGGTTGCTGCGAGGCATGCTCGGCGAGCGGCATGATGCGCTGGCGGTAAAGCCGGAACTGGCCGAGTTCAAAGGCGCGGCTGATTTGCGACACCAGCTCCAGTTCGCTGTCCTTGTCCGCCACGTCCCGGTCCCCCGGCCGATGCACCTGGACGCGGTCGCGCCCCTTGTTCTTGGCGTCATAGCAGCAAGCATCGGCAAAGCCCAGTACCTGGTTGCTATCGCCGCTTTCCGCGGTAATCAGCACCAGCCCGATGCTGACGCCCACGCTGAACGTCTTGTTCTCCCACACGAAACGAAACTCGCGCACCGTCTCGCGCATGGCGTTGGCGATGCGCACCGCCTGATCCGGCGGGCACGATTCGAGCAGCGCGCCGAATTCGTCGCCGCCGAGCCGCGCCAGCGTGTCGCTGCCGCGCATGCGCGTGAGCATGACCACCGTGAGCTGGCGCAGCAGCTCGTCGCCCGCGCTGTGCCCGCAGGTGTCGTTGACCGCCTTGAAGTTGTCGAGGTCCATGAACATCAGCGCGTGCTCACGGCCCTTGGTCCTGGCGGTTTCGATCAGTTCGGCGAGCCGGCGCTCGAACTCGCGCCGGTTAACGAGCCCGGTCAGCGCATCGTGACTCGCCTGCCAGATCAACTGCTGCGCCATGGCCCGGGTCTGGCTGATATCGTGAAATACGACGATCATGCCCAGCGCTCTGCCGTCGCGGCTGCGGATCGGGGCATGCGAATAGCGGATCGGGCATTCGCGTCCGTTGCGGTCGACGAGGCGCACCGCAACCGCGTCAACCTCGTTCTGGGGGCTGTCGCCTGCGACCTGCGGCAGCGACTCAATGGCCGCTCCGCTGCGCTCGTCGACTATGCGGTAGACCTCGAAGAGCGGCCGGCCACGCGCGTCGCGGGTGGTCCACCCCGTATACCGCTCGGCAACCGGGTTCAAGTACTCGACGCGTCCGTCGGCGTCAGTGGTAATCACGCCGTCGCCGATCGAGTGCAGCGTAACCTGCGCCAGCTCTTTTTCAAGCTCGAGCGCGCTCTCGGTATGCATCACCCGGCGCGTGACCAGCACCGCGATGAAACCGCCCGCGACCAACCCCAATACGCCCAGGCCGGCGGTCAGCAGCAGAGTGGTGCGTGCCGACACGCTCGCCTGAATCACTTCCTCCATGGTCGCAACCGCGACCCCCAGCACCGTCACGATCAGCATCAGCCCCAGCAGCGCGCCGAAGCCGACCGCCAGCACATGGCTTGATTTCGCGGACAGCACGCGCCAGACCGCCTTCATCCCGTCACTCGTAAGGTATCAGGCGCCATCCCGGCATCGCGTTGCAGGCGCAATGCGGGATCCTGGCGGTAGAACAACGCAAGCTGGCGGTAAATCTCGGGATAGCTCGTCTGCATCGCTTGCGGGATTTCGAAAAACGCCTCGCTCATCACCGCGAAAAATTCCGCCGGGTTTTCCGCGGCATAGGTATCGATCGGCGTTTCCTCGCCGCGATCGACCCGCCGGCAAAAATCATCGTAGGCCGCGCCGAGCGACTGCGACCATGCGTCGCGGCTCATGTCGGCGTGCAGCGGCGGAAATCCATTGGCGTCGCCGTTCAGCATGTCGAGCTTGTGCGCGAATTCGTGGATCACGACATTATAGCCGCCGCCGTGCCCCGCTTCCTTCGCATCCGCCCACGACACGATCACCGGGCCCTGCGGCCACGATTCGCCGGTCATCGGCTCGCGCACCTCGTGCACCACACCGTTTTCGTCCACGTAATCATACCTGGCCATGAATTCGTCGGGATAAACGATCACCTCGCTCCAGCCGCGGTAATAATCGAAGTCGAGATTCAGGATCAGCATACACGCCTGCGCCGCGATTGACATGCGCATTTCGTCACGAACACGAAGCCCAGCGGCGCCTTGAACGGATTTCTCGTGCAGGAACAGGATCACCCGGTCCTTGAGCCGTCCGCGCTCGGCATCCGTCAGCGCCTTCAGGAATGGATAGCGGCTCACCGTCCGGCGCCACAGTTCCGCGTCGAGCGTTGCCCGCTTCAGAATGCGAGCGCGCCGCCACCGTGTAAACCATCCCATGCGTCAACGGGTCCGAGCTTCAATCAGCGCGGTGTCTTCAGCGCGGCGAGCTCCTGTTCGATGTCGCCGAACAGCAGCGCCGGCCAGTCCGGAGGGAAGGTAGCCGAAAGGACGGGCTTCGACACGATTTCCACCGACGTGACGCGGTCCTTGGTGCGGCTCACGAATACCGCGATGTGCTCGCCGAGGCTTGACCAGCTCGCGCCGCTCGAAAGCACCACACGACCGGCCGCACGGTCCTGCTCGACGATTTCGAGCTTGCGCCTGGCGGCCGCGCTCACCGCCGCTGCATAGACGGCGTCGTAGGGCTGACGGAAAACGCGTTTGACCCCCTGCCCCCTGGCGTCCCTGACCGTGTCCACCGAGGCACAGCCCACCACGACCGCCGCGGCGACGGCTGCCGCGAACCACCGCATCATGCCTCTCCTTTCTTGTTTTCATCCTTGAATTCCACCACGCGCAACTGTGACGTTTCCGTCTGCTCGAGCTCGACGCGCTCGATACTGGCAAAGCGCTCCGAAATCTTGCGGCTGCTGATCTGGACCTGTTGCGCGTCTTCGTGCGCCTGGCGCACGTGGTCCGCCAGCTTGCGCATCCGCTCGTCGAAGCGCGAGAAATCCTGCGAGAGCTTCCCCAGTTCGTCCTGGATAATGTGCACCTGGCGGCGCATTTCGACATCCTTCAGCACTGCGCGCGCGGTATTGAGCACCGCCATCAAGGTGGTCGGCGACACAATCCACACCCGGCGCTGCATGGCGAATTCCACGAGATCGGGGTGATAGGCGTGGATCTCCGCAAACACCGCCTCCGCCGGCACGAACATCACCGCGCCGTCGGAAGTCACCCCGGCGACAATGTATTTGCGGCTGATGTCTTCGATGTGTTTCTTGACGTCGATCTTGAACTGGCGCTGCGCCTGCGCGCGCTCGACCTCGGATGCATCCCCCGCCAGCATCTTGTTATAGTTCTCGAGCGGGAACTTGGAATCCACGGCAACCATGCCGGTGGGCGGCGGCAGCTTCAGCACGCAGTCCACGCGCTCGCCACCGGGCAACGTGTACTGCATCTGGAACGCGTGGGGCGGAAGGAGATTGCGCACCAGCGCTTCGAGCTGCACTTCGCCGAACGCGCCCCGCGCCCGTTTATCTCCGAGAAGTTCCTGCAGGCTCACCACGCTGCCGGTGAGGCTGTCGATTTTCTTCTGCGCTTCATCGATGGTCGCAAGCCGCGTCATCACGTTGACGAAGGTCTCGTTGGTCTTCTTGAATCCCTCGTCGAGCCGCTCGCTGACGCGGCCGCTGATCTGGTCGAGCCGCTCGTCGATCTTGGCATTGAGCGCCTGTGTCGTATCCGCCAGTTTCTGTATCATCGTCTCCCGGTTCTCGCCGAGATTCCGCGACAGCGCCAATTCCAGCGCCTGCATCGCTTCGCGAGTCTGTGTGAGTTCCCGAGACGTGGCCTGACGCAGCCGGTCGGAGCTTTCCGTGAGCGCCGTGGCGACCCGGTCGGTCTGCTTGCCCAGCCCGTCATGCAGATCGCTCAGCATCGCGCGGTGCTTGTCCTCCATGCCCTGGCCGAGCGCCGGAGGCAGTTCATCGAAGTGTCGCTGCAGCGCGCTTACGCGAATCGCCAGCCACGCCAGCAGCGCGATCCCGACCGCGGCGAGAACCAACGCCAGTTCCGTCACGAGTTTACCCCGGCAAATCCGGTGATTTTACTCCTCACGCCGCACTCCCGCCCGCTCGCGTCTTCTTCTCTCATGTCTCGCGCAAAGCAAGGATCGGCGGCTGGCTCAGCGCGGCGCGCGCGCCGGCGATGATATTCACGGTCACGCAGGCGAGGCCCAGCGCCGGCCCGGCCAGCCACACCCAGTGATTGACGTGATAGGAAAACTGGAGCACGTGGGTGGCAATGACAAAACCGATGGCGGTGGCGCCGGCCGCCGCGAGCAAGCCCGCGATCGCACCCAGCGCCACAAACTCGGCGCGCTGCGCGGCGAGCACCTGCGCGCGCGAGGCGCCGAGCGCCCGCATCACCGCCGCTTCCTGCACGCGCTCGTCCTGGGTAGAGAGCAACGCCGAGTACAGAACCAGGATGCCGGCGCCCACGGCGAACAGGAACACCATCTGCACCGCCCAGGTCACGTGGTCCATCACGTTCTGTGCCTGGCGCAGGATTGCGCTCATGTCAATCACCGTGACGTTGGGAAAGCGCTGCGACAGGCGGTGTGTGAACGGCGCCTGCGCCGCCGGCAGATGAAAGCTCGTGATGTGGCTCATGGGCGCATGCTCGAGCAAGCCCGGTGTGGCGATGACGAAGAAGTTGACCTGCATCGAATCCCAGTCGAGCGCGCGAATGTTCACGATCGGCGCTGAAAACATCTGCCCCGCGACCTGCCATGTCAGGCGATCGCCGAGCGCCCAGCCCAGCGCGCGCGCGATGCCCTCTTCCACCGACAGCGCGCCGCCGGCAAGGTCTTCGCGGTTAAACCAGCGCCCCTCAGTCACCTTGTTGTGACGCGGCAGCGCAGCCATGTATGAGAGATTGAATTCACGCTCCACGAGCCTGCGTTCACGGTCCTGGAACCGGTCGACAGCAACCGGCGCGCCGTTGAGCGCCACGTAGCGGCCGCGCACCATGGGATAGGTGACCGGAAGCGGCAGCCGGTTGTCGCGGAAGAATTCGAGCAGCGGCGCGCGCTGCTCCGGTTGGATGTTGACGATGAAGCGGTTCGGCGCCTCCGCGGGGATCTTCGCCCGCCAGGTCTCGAGCAGGTCGCCGCGGGTGAAGGTGAGCAGCAGAATCGCGGTGAGGCCGAGCGCCAGCGCCATAATCTGCACGGTGTTGGTGCTCGCCCGGCGCCTGAGGCTCGCCAGTCCGTGGCGCCAGGCCAGCCCCGCCCCGCCTTTGGCTCGCCCGAGCCCCTGCAGCGCGCCAAAAGCGACGCCTCCGAAGAGAGCAAAGGCGACGGTGAAGCCGCCGAGCACAATCAATCCCAGCCTGGCCTCGCCCGCCTGCCACACGAGCAGTGCGGCGATCGTGGCGAACCCGGCGCCATAGGCGATGAGCGCGTTCTCCCGGGGCGGGCCGATATCGCGCCGGATCACCCGCAGCGCCGGCACGTTTTTCAATTGCAGCAGCGGCGGCAACGCAAAACCGAGCAGCAGCGTCATCCCGGTCAGGAATCCCTGCAGCGCCGGCAGCGCGGACGGCTGCGGCAGGCGCACCGCGATCAGTTCCGCTATCAGCCAGGCGATCGCGAGCTGGGCGACGTAGCCGGCGGCGCAGCCCAACGTGCAGGCGATGACCCCGAGCGCGCCGAACTCCCCGGCAAACAGCCGCAACAGCTGGCGCTGCGATGCGCCGGCACAGCGCATCACGGCATAACCATCCAGATGCCGCAGCGTATAGCGGCGGGTAGCCAGCGCAATCGCGACAGCCGCGAGAACCACGGCAAGGAGCGCCGTAAGGCCGATGAATTTCTCCGCTCGCTCGAGCGAGGCGCGGATCTCGGGCCGGGCGTTAGTGAGGCTCTGTAGCGACTCGCCGCGGCCGAGCCGGGCCGTCGCCCAGGTTTCGAAGGCGGCGATCGCTTCGCGCTCCCCCGCGGCGAGCAGTTGATAATAGACCCTGCTGCCCGCCTGCACGAGGCCGGTAGCGGGGACATCGTCGACGTGCATCATCAGGCGCGGCGCGATATTGAAGAACGACGCGCCACGGTCCGGCTCCAGCGTCACGATCGCGCCGACCACCAGCCTCGTGTTTCCCAGCTCGAGCGCATCACCCACCTGCAGCGACAACGCGAGCGCCAGCCGCTCGTCCACCCAGACCGAGCCGGGCTGCGGGACGACTTCCGTCTCCGCATCCGGCGCGTTGAGTTTCGGTGCGACGCGCAGCTTGCCGCGCAGGGGATAGCCGTTCGACACCGCCTTGACGGCAACCAGCTGCGCCTGGTCCCCTGCACGCGCCATGCTGATGAAGCTCGTGCTTTCCGCGAGCTTGAGGTTGCGCCGCGCGATCTCGTCGCGCACCGCACGCTGCCATGGGTGGTCGGCAACCAGGACCAGGTCGGCCCCCAGCAACTGGTGGGCTTCGCGCGCCAGCGACTGCCGCACGCGGTCGGCAAAAAAGCCCACGCTGGTGACGCTCGCCACCGCAATCACGAGCGCCAATCCAGGAATGCGCAGCTCGCCCGCGCGCCAGTCCCGCGCGAACAGGCGCAGCGCCAGTCCGATGTCTTTCGTGAAACTCATCTCAACCGCTCAGAGAGGAGAAGGGAGATCGGAGCAAGAATACGTGTTCCACCTTTTTGCCAAACTCCTGTCGGCTCTCACCTCTCACCTCTCTCCTCTCGCCTCTCACCTCTCTCCAGTTCGATCCTGCCCCGGGCGAGGCGGATCAAACGCGAGCAGCGACGCGCCAGCATCTCGTCATGGGTGACCAGCGCCAGGGTCGTGCCGCGCTCGGCGTTGAGCTCGAAGAGAAGATCGATAATATCGGCGCCGGTAGCCGCATCGAGATTGCCGGTCGGCTCGTCGGCAAGCAGGAGCTTGGGCTCGATCACGAAAGCGCGGGCGAGCGCCACCCGCTGCTGCTCGCCGCCGGACAAGGTCTTCGGATAATGGTGCAGCCGCTCGCCGAGGCCCACGCGGTTGAGCATGGCCACCGCGCGGCGGGCGGCCGCGCCATCGCCCGCGAGCTCGAGCGGGAGCATCACGTTTTCCAGGGCGTTGAGCGCGGGCAGCAGGTGAAACGACTGGAACACGAAACCGAGCAGCCGCGCGCGCAACACGGCGCGACCGTCCTCGTCAAGGCTGAACAGGTCGCGACCGTCGAGTTCGACACGGCCCGCGGTCGGGGTATCCAGACCGGCCAGCAAGCCGAGCAGGGTCGATTTTCCCGAGCCGGAGGCGCCGACGATCCCGACCGCCTCCCCCGGCATGACCTCCAGGTCAATATCCTGCAAAATAGCAAGCGTATCAGCGCCATTCGCCACCACTTTCGACAGCTTGCTCGCCCTCACGATCGGCGGTTTATTCTCCATGCTCATGTTACGGAAGCTTCTGATCGCACTCGCACTGCTGGTTTCTGGATGGGCACACGCCGGTCCGGCGATTCTCGTCTACGGTGACAGCCTTTCAGCGGCATATGGCATCAGCCAGAAAGACGGATGGGTCACGCTGCTGCAGGAACGCCTGAAGCAGAAGCGCCTCGATTATACCGTGGTAAATGCAAGCATCAGCGGCGAGACCTCGAGCGGCGGCGCGTCGCGCATCGCCGCGACGCTGGCGCAGTACCAGCCGGCGATCGTGATCCTGGCGCTTGGCAGCAATGACGGCCTGCGCGGGCTGCCGCTCAAGCAGATGCGTGAAAACCTTGCTCACATCCTGCGTGCGTCCCAGCGGACCGGCGCCCGGGTGCTGCTCGTGGGCATGAAATTGCCGCCCAATTATGGGTCGCAGTACACCAGGGATTTCGAGGCGGTATTCGTCGCGCTGGCGCGCCAGTACCGGACCGCGCTGGTGCCGTTCGCGCTCGACGGCGTGGCGGGCAATCGCGAACTGTTTCTTGACGACAACTTCCATCCCGCGGCGCAGGCCCAGCCGATCATACTTGAAAATATCTGGAAGGAACTTGCGCCGATGCTGAAATAACGATTCATACCCGGCGTTTTCCAGCAGGCGGTTTTGCAGTAGGAGGTTGTCGGGCAAAAGTCCGACATCTCCTAGCCTGAGTCGTTAATTCGTTGCACAATCTTGGGCGTAGGTTGGGGTACGCGCAGCGTTCCCCGACATCCGCTGAGCGTCAGGTAGCCACCGATGCGGCAACCTGACCTACACTTTCTCAATGCGAGCGGCTTGAGGAATTCTGCATCGAAATAATGACTCACCACATTAGGAAGGCGCTTCCACCGGCAATCCCGCGCTTTTCCATTCCGGGTAACCGTCTTCCAGACGGCGCGCCTTGATGCCCTTCTTACGCAGAACCTGCACCGCCTCGTAAGCCAACAAGCAGTAGGGACCACGGCAGTAGGCGACCACCTCCTGGTCGGCCGGGATCTGATGCAGCTTTTTCTTCAGTTCCGTCACCGGCACGTTGATCGCGCCGCGGATGTGTCCTTGGGCGTATTCCTCGGGCGGACGCACGTCCAGGACCGTCACCAGTCCTTGCTTGACTCGTTGCCACAGTTCCTTGGCCGGCACCGGCTCCAAGCTGTCCCTGCTGTCGAGAAAAAGCTTGATCAGCCGATCTACATCGGCCACGTGTTCTTCTCCCACCGCGCGCAGCGTGGCCAGCAGCCGGACAATGCCATCTCCGGCGATCCGATAGTAAACGTAAAGGCCTTCCTTGCGCGCCGTCACCAGCCCCACCTGACGCAGCTGCTGAAGGTGTTGCGAGGTGTTGGCAACGGAGAGCCCCGTCATCTGTGCGAGCTGCTCGACGCCGCGCTCGCCCTGTGCCAGAAACTCCAGCATTTCCAAGCGCTTGCCGCTGGACAACGCTTTGCCGATACGCGCGAACTGCTCGAACAAGTCGCGCTTGAAGTTGTGCTCTGACATCGCGCCGGGCTCCTTTATCGCTTGACTATTCAAGTAATCAATTGAATAATGTTACCATATTCCCGGCCTTCAGTTTAACCCACCGCAGGAATTTCCGGTTTGCTTATGCCATCAATCGCCGGCAGGAGGCACGATGAAAACGCTTTTCATAGTGAACGATCCACCCTACGGCAGCGAGCGCAGCTATAATGCGCTGCGTCTCGCGCGGTCGCTGCTGAAGACGGGCGGCGCCGAGGTCAAGGTGTTCTTGATCGGCGATGCTGCCGCCTGCGCCAAAGCCGGGCAAAAAGTGCCTCAGGGTTTTTACAATATCGGTGACATGTTGGGCATGGTCCTGCGTGCCGGCGCTGAGGTCGGCGTATGCGGAACCTGCATCGACGCGCGCGGCATCGCAGAAACCGATCTGGTGCAGAGCGCCCACCGCAGCACGATGGACGAACTGACCGCATGGACGCAATGGGCCGACAAGATGCTGGTGTTCTGAGACTGAAATGGCGTCAGGCAAAACAATACTCGTACTCGGCGGCGGCGTCGGGGGCATCGTCGCGGCGATGCGGCTGCGGCGGCGGCTGCCGCCCGAGCATCGGGTAATCCTGGTCGAGAAGGAAGCGGATCATGTCTTTTCGCCCTCCTTTCTCTGGCTGATGATCGGAGAGCGGCGCGCCGGGGAGATCTCCCGACCGTTGGCGGCGTTGCGAAGGCGTGGTATCGAACTCGTGCAGGGCACGATCGAGCGCATCGACCCGGTTGAGCGACGGGTCCGCGTCGACGGCTCGGAACTTGTGGGCGACTCTCTGATCGTCGCGCTCGGCGCGGATCTCGCGCCGGAAGTCGTTCCGGGGCTCGCTGAAGCCGGACACAACTTCTACACGCTGGCCGGTGCGGCGTCGCTGCGGGCTGCGCTCTCGAAGTTGAGCCAAGGCCGCATCGCCGTGCTGGTCGCGTCCATGCCGTTCAAGTGTCCCGCCGCGCCGAACGAAGCCGCGATGCTGCTCGAGTATGATTGCCGCAGGCGCGGCGTGCGGCAGAACGCTTTGGTCGACCTTTACACGCCGGAACCGGGTCCCATGCCAGTCGCGGGACCGGCCGTATCCGCGGCATTGCGCCAGATGGTCGAGGCGAAAGGCATCGGCTACCACCCCGGCCATGCGGTCACCAGAGTTGATCCCGCCAACCACCGCCTGGCGTTTGCGAACGGCGCTGAAGCCGATTTCGACCTGCTCGCATATGTACCGCCCCATTGCGCGCCCAAGGTGGTGCGGGATGCCGGGATGTGCGGCGAGAGCGGCTGGGTCCCCGTCGACCGCGGTACGCTCGCAACCAGGTTCCCGGATGTCTACGCGATCGGCGACGTGACGGGCATCATGCTCCCCTCGATCGGCAAACCGCTGCCGAAGGCAGGCGTGCTTGCACACAACGAGGCGGAAGTGGTGGCGCACAACATCGCGGTGGCCGTCTCCGGCCGCGGTGCGACGCGACAGTTCAGCGGCGAGGGCGAGTGCTTCGTGGAAACCGGCGACGGCCGTGCCGCTTTTGGCAGCGGCAACTTCTACGCCGATCCGGCGCCGCAAATCGAGCTCAAATCACCCAGCAGGCTCCTGCACTGGGGCAAGGTGGCGTACGAGAAATACTGGCTGTGGCGCCGCTTTTGACAAGAGCAAAGTGACCCCTCCCGCGCGCGGCGGGAAGCGCTGCCGCCCCCGCGGCGCGCCAGAGAGCAAAACAATCCATATCTTCGACATTGACTGCGCGACTGATGAACAAGAACACTCTGGTCGAACTTTCCATCGCTCGTCCGAAACTCATCTTCGGGATCGTGCTGCTGGTAACGCTCGCTTTTGCCGTCCAGTTGCCGGGAATCCAGCTCGACACCAATCCCAAGAACATGCTCCCGCCGACCTCCGACGTCCGGATGTGGAACGACAACGTGGACCAGACCTTCGCTCTCTACGAGGACACCGTCGTCGTCGGGATCGTCCACCCGAAGAGCGTGCTGAACAGCGCTACCCTGGAGAAAGTGCGCGATATCACGGCCGAAATCCTGAGAATAAAAGGGGTGGCCGGACGCGACGTTTCCAGCTTCACCACCATCGACAATGTCACGGCGGTGGCCGATGGCCTCAGGGTCGCTCCGCTGCTGACGAAGATACCGGCGAGCGAAGCCGAAATGCAGGCGCTGCGCAAAACGCTGATGGAGAACCCACTCTTCATCGACCGCATCATCTCCCGCGACGAAAAGACCACCGCGATCTACGTGCCGCTGGAAAAGGGCGCCAACGGCAAGGAGGTCGCCGACCGCATCCGTGAGATCCTCGCCAAGTACTCCGGCGAGGAGCAGTACCACGTCGCGGGCGACCCCGTGGCGCGGGACACCTTCGGCGCCGAGATGTTCAAGCTGATGGGCATCTTCTCGCCGATCGCGGGGATGATCATGTTCGTCGCCATCTACGCCATGTTCCGGAACCTGGCGCTGGCCATGACCATGATGATGGTGGCCATGGTCGCGATCGTCTGGACCATGGGGCTGGGCATTGGCCTGGGTTTTCCGATCCACATCATGAGCTCGATGGCGCCGGTATTCCTGATGGCGATCGCCACCGACAGCATCCACATCTTCAACGAGTTCTACTTCCGCTTTCGCGAGAATAAAGACAAGCGGACGGCGATAGTCAAGACCATGGACGCAGTGGGCCGTCCGGTGCGCTACACCGCGCTCGCCACCGCCGCCGCCTTCGCCGTGCTGCTCTTCATGCAGATCGTGCCGGTCATGGTGTTCGGCGGCCTGATCGTCTTCGGCACGATCGCTCTGCGGCTTTTCAGCTTCAGTTTGATTCCCGCCATCCTCACCGTCGTGCGGGAGGAGAAGATAGGCCGCGTTGCCGCGGGCGAAGACATCGCCATCGGCCGCACGGCGCGGGCGCTGAGGCAGCTTGGCGCCTGGGGTGCGGACCGGCCGAAGGCGACGGCCGCCATCGGCCTGGCGCTGATCGCGCTGGCTATTCTCGGCGTGAGCCGCATCGTAGTGAACAACAACCTGGTGGCGTGGTTCAAGCCGGGCAGCGAGATTCGCATTGCCGACGCGGTGATCAACCGGGCGCTGGGCGGCACCTCCCTCGGTTACGTGGTCGCCGCCGCCGGCGAGCCCGATGCCATCAAGCGGCCGGAGACCCTGCGTTATATCGAGGGCCTGCAGCGGCACCTGGAGAAACTGCCGGTCGTCGGCAAAACATTATCCGTGTCAGATTACGTCAAGCGCATCAACCGGGTGTTGCACGACGACGATCCGAAGTTCGACGCGGTGCCCGATACCGCGGACATGATCGCGCAGTACCTGTTTCTCTTCAGCATGTCGGCCAAGCCCTCGGACCTCGACAACGTGGTGGACTACCCGTTCCAGAATGCCAACATCTGGGTGCAGCTCAAAACTTGGGATGCCGCGGCGATGGACAGCGTGATCCGGGCCACGACGGAATATCAGCGCCTCAACCCCGCGGCGCTGGAGTTCAAGCCCGCAGGCATCGCATACTTCAACCTGGTATGGAACCACGAGGTGCTGTGGGACATGGTGAAGGGCTTTCTCCTCGCCCTGGTAGCGGTCTTCCTCATCCTCGCGTTCGCCTTCCGCTCGCTCAAGTGGGCGCTCGTCGGTTATGTGCCGCTGCTCTTCACCATCCTGCTCATTTACGGGGTGGTCGGGTTTGCCGGCAAGGATTTCGACATGCCCATCTCCGTGCTGTCCTGCCTTTCCCTTGGCATGGCGGTGGATTTCTCGATCCATTTCATCAGCCGATTGAGGCAGCGGCTCGCGGAAATCGGCGTCGACGCCGGCCGTGATCTCTCCACTCTCAAGGAAGCGCTGCTGTGGACGGCGGCCCGTCCCGGCAAGGGCATCCTACGCAACGCGTTACTCTTCGCGGCGGCCTTCTCGGTCATGCTATTCGCGCCGCTCACGCCGTACATCACGGTTGGCGCCTTCATCGTCAGCATGATGTTGCTCTCGGCGCTGCTCACCATTCTTTACCTGCCGGCCCTGATTGTGCTGATGAGAGGCTGGCTGTTCAACACGGGAGAAACGGAATGAAATCACTCTGGCGAATTGCCCTTTACCTGTTTGCGGTGGCCGCCGTGGTGTCGGCCACGGCGCGGGCCGCCGATCCCTCCGCCGACGACATCGTGAAGCGTTCCCTGGAAACGTTCTATTACGCCGGGAACGACATGCGCGCGAAGGTGCAGATGAAGCTCATCAATCCCCAAGGCAAGATACGGGAACGGGAAATGACCATGCTGAGGATCAACCTCGGCAAATCGGGCGACCAGCGCTATTACATCTACTTCCATGGCCCGGCCGACGTGAAGGGCACCGCCTTCATGGTGTGGAAATATCCCGCCAAGGAGGACGACCGCTGGATCTTCGTGCCGACACTGAAGCTGGTGAAGCGCATCGCGGCGGACGACAAGCGTTCCTCGTTCGTCGGCTCGGATTTCACCTACGAGGACGTCTCGGGGCGCGAGCTGGAGGATGAGACCCATGCCCTCGTGCGTAAAGAAGGCCTGGGCGGGCGGCCGACGTACGTGGTCGAGAGCAAACCGAAGGCAGCGGCCGATTATTCCCGGCGCCTGTCCTGGATCGACTCGGAGCGCTGGCTGCCCCTCAAGGAAGAATACCTCGACGCGCGCAACGAGCCGCTGCGCACATTCAACGCCGACAAGGTGGATCAGACGGGAAAATACTGGACGGTCACGGCCCGCAGCATGAAGAACTTGCAGAGCGGTCACCGTACCGAGGTCGTCTACCGAGAGGTGGAGTACGACGTCGGGCTGAAGCAGGACATCTTCACGGAACGCTACCTGCGTGATGCGCCCAGCCAGTGGGTGCGGTGACGGGATAGCAAGCCTAGGAGTTTGTCGGACTTAGCCCCGACAAACTCCTAATGCAAAACCGGCGCCAGTAAAATTGCAAAAGGGGATGACGGATATGCGAATTCACCCTGCTTTTCTTCATATTCGGCCGCTTCGAGTGGGTTTCCTTCTGAATTGCCTGCCTGCTGCAGGCAGGTCAGCCGGTTTTGCTTTTAGCAGCCTGTACGGACTGTTAAGTCCGACAGGCTGCTAGGGAGGATGACCGCGGAGATAAGTCAGGCGGTGCGCATTGCGGCGAGCATGGCCGCGGCTTCGCTCGCGCTGGCGTCCTCTGTTGCCGCGGGAGCGGAGGGTGTCGCGTGGGGCGGCTTCGCGCAATCCCATGTGGTGGCGCGTACGAGCCGGGTTGACTGCCCTTCGGGAACAGCGTGCGACTTTCCGGCCGCCGAGCTACGGGGACAGCTTAAGGCGGAGGGCAAGAACTCCAGCGGGGACGCAGCTTTCCTCGCGCGCTTCGACCTGCTTCGCGATGTTGCGGTTGACGACACGCGCCTCGTGACGCGGGAGCTGTTCGGGGATCTCACCTCCGAGAAGGCGAGCGCCCGCCTGGGACGCCAGGTAATGACCTGGGGCGTGGGGGATCTGCTCTTTATCAACGACACCTTTCCCAAGGATTGGGTCGCATTCTTCACCGGACAGCCGATGCAGTATCTCAAGCTCGGCAGCGACGCGCTCAAGCTGAACGCCTTTCCCGGTCCGGCCAACTTTGAACTGGTCATCGCCGGGTTCCGCCCCGACAACACGCCGACGAGCCGCCGTTTCATCTTCGCCGACCCGCTGCCCGCCGGTCTGCCGCGGCGTACGCTAGAGCCTGGCAACGATTCAGGCGAGGTGGAGATTTCCGGCCGGATTTCCGGCTATCTCCACAACTGGGAACTGGCCGGCTACGTCTCGCGCACCCACTACCGCAGCCCGGCGTGGCGCGTGGCGGGCGCCGAGATTGTCGGCACTTATCCGCGCCTCAACACCGCCGGCGCCAGCCTCACCGGGCCCGTAGGCAAGGGCGTGCTGAGCATCGAGGCGGGGTACTACGACTCGCCCCAGGATCGGAACGGCCGCGATCCCTCCATCGAAAACCCCCAGTTCAGGGGACTCGTCGGGTACTCGCGGCAACTGTGGGAAGATGCGACACTCGGCTTGCAGTTCTACGGCGAATGGATGCGCGATTACGCGGCTTACCGGGAGACCCTGCCGGCCGGTTTTCCCGTGAAAGATCGTCTGCGCAAGGTGGCAACGGTTCGCTTCACCCAGTTTTTCGCCCACCAGACGGCCATCTTCAATCTCTTCGCCTTCGTGGGCCTAAGCGAGGAGGATCGCTACGTCATCCCTTCGCTGCGTTATGCCTTCAGCGACAACCTCTGGGCCGAGGCCGGGGCCAATCTTCTCGGAGGCAAGCGTAACGGCATGTTCGGGTCGCTGCAAGATAACAGCAACGTTTACCTCACCGTTCGATACGCTTTCTAGCCCCGGCCCGGCTTTGACAAGCTTGATGCCGCAGCTTCAAGGCGCAAGGCTACGCGAAAAAAAGGCCGGGGGTGCCCCAGGCGATCGAAGAGTCGTGGCCAACGGCGGTCAGCACCGCCGCGTTGCTCGAAAACGGCGTGAAGCCTTGCAGGCCCTTGGCTGCGAATGTCTGGTAGGCAAGATTGAGCGAGCTACCCACCGCGTTGCTGTCGTTCAGCTTGAACGCCAGGATCGGCACGACGATCTACTGGGACAAATCCACGCCGGAGTGGTTAGTACCGCCGCCGCCAACACCTGGTCAATAGGCCGTGTTTGACTACTTCGAGACGGGCACTGATCAGAACCGCAGTCGCCACCACTCTAGAGTCACGGCCTTGAACCCGTCGCGCTCCTGGTTGGCGCCGTCCCAAGCCGCAAAGGCGATCGGGATCTCACGCCGCCCGCTCAAATCAACTCCCGCCGTCGGCGAAGCGGAAAGCTTCCGCGCGAGCACTACCTCCCACCCACGTGCGCTACGCGCCCCGTGCGCGGCGACATTCTGCGCAACCGAGGCGTCCAGCGTGCCGAATCCGCCGGCGACCAGGTTCTCGGCGCGTCCGTCGGCGCGCCAGTACCATACGTTCACCGGGTTCTTCGCGTCGCCCATGAACGGCGTCGTGCTCGTCTTGCCGTTGACGGGAAACTGAATGGCGGCGCCGTCCAGGAAGCTACTGGTATTGCTACGTTCGGTATTGGGGGCCGGATCATCCCAGGCCAACCGCACGAAGAGCGTGTCGCGCGTTCGCACCGCCTGCGCAGCGAGTTCTGTGATGCGCGGCGCTCCGACGATGGCCACATGGCCCGGGAAGGCCGGCTGCAGGCTCACCTTGGTAACGGGGACCTTCGCCCAGATTTCCGCATCCGGCTTTGAGGCATCCACGCTCTTCGCCAAGGTCAGCGCCTTGACGATCTTGGCTTTCTCAGCGGCGTGTGCGCCAATCCCTGAAACCGACGCCGCGGCTAGGCCGACCAGCAGGACAGACACCGTCCGACGCCACATCGTGGTCCTCATGGCACTACTCCTCGATCCAATTCCCTGAGCTGGGCTGCATGCCCGTCGCAAAACACGGCGAGGCCATGCGCAATCTCACCATAGGCCGTTTCACCCTTGCCGAGCCGCTCTGCGAACCCCGGCACCCACGCCAGCAGGTGCCTGCGAAGGAAATCGCGCTGCGCGCGCCGGCAATTCCCGGTATCGCCGCCGCGCTCGTTCTCCGCCTGCTCCATGGCGCAGAGGTGGGCAATGAACTCCAGTTCGGTAACCAGATGGTCGGGGTAGTCGCGATCGTTCGCGGCGAGTTTTACCCCGAAATAGTCGTAGAAACGCAGCAACTCCTCGAGGATCCCCTCGCGTCCGGCGCTCGACAGGCACAAGCCTTCGTAGAGCGGCACCGCCTCGTTGCGACCAAGCTCGAACACGTCCATGTATTCGGTCTCACGCTCGGCTTGCGAGCGCGGCGGTGCCAAGCCCCGGCTTTCGAGCGGCGCCCAAACCGCATCGACCGGGTAAGAGAAGATCCGCGCAAACGCAAGGTACTGCGCCGCGTTGCAGCTCGCCACTGAGTCGCTCGCGCTCACAGCCGGTACCTGTCTTTGTTGGTGTAGCCGATCAGGATTTCGGTCAGCTCCGAGGGCTGGGCCTGACGGCGTTTCTGCATCTCGCGCCCCAGCGTCTCCAGCGCCGGCTGGACTCCCTTGCCGAACAGGGCCTCGAGGTCAGCCAGCGGGATGCGGGGCTTGTCGCCAAGCCGGCCGTCGTTCTCGAAGGGCGGTGGAGTGGTGTTCATTGGCGGCACATAGAAAACATTCGGCTCGGTGCCGTACTCCGCGTGCAGCGGCAGCGCCACCTTCCACTGCTCGACCAGCTTGTAGATCGGCCCATCCTTGTCGTCACGGTAACCCACGAAGCGAATCTTGCCCACGCATTGCGCGACGCAGGCCGGTGGGACGCCCTTCTCGACCCGCGGGTAACAACCGATGCACTTCTCGGACTTGCCGGTCTGGAGATTGAAATAGACCTTGCCGTACGGACAGGCCTTCACGCAGTACTGGTAGCCCCGGCACCGGTCTTGGTCGATGACAACCAGCCCATCTTCTGGTCGCTTGTAGATCGCCTTGCGGGGACAGGCCGCAAGACAGGAGGGGTTGGAGCAGTGGTTGCAGATGCGCGGCAGGTAGAAGTAGTGGTTGTTCGGGAACTCGCCCCTGCCTTCGTCCTCGTCCCAGTTCGGGCCCCAGGTCGGCTTCTCGTGGGGCACCACCTGGTTGCCCTTGCCTTCCAGCAGCACTTCCTGGAGGTTGTACTCCCACAAGCCGCCGTAATCGGCCATCGGCGGGATCTTGCCGTCCGTCTGCAACACCCCTTTCTTGAAGCCGCCGCCCTTCTGCTCCCAGTTTTTCGGATAGCCTTTGCCGGGGCGGGTCTCGACGTTGTTCCAGTACATGTATTCGCGCCCGCCGCGGTTGGTCCAGAGCTGCTTGCACGCCATGGTGCAGGTGTGGCAGCCGATGCACTTGTTCAGATCGAATACATAGGCCAACTGTCTCATGACGATATCCTCAGGCCTTCTCGACGTCTACCGACGTCTCGTAGAAAATCCGGTTCGGGTTGAAGGCGCCCGACACGTAGCGAATGTGGCCGTAGCCGCCCACCAGCTCGAGCGGGTTGATCAGCTCGGAACCGACGAAATTGTAATGGGTCATGTTCTTGTACAAGTACTGCTCCCAGCCGTGCTCGGAGAAAAGCATGTTGTCCGGCAGCGCGGGCCAGGCTTTCGCCATGGCGAAGAACTCGCCGTGGGAGTTGAACACTCGCACGGTGTCACCGTCCTTGATGCCTTTCTTCGCCATCGCCTTCGGGCTCAGGCACACGTCCGGTTCTCCGCGCTGGTGCCGCAGCAGCCATGTCTCGTTGCGTCCCCACGAATGGATGCCCCAGCGCGTATGCGGCGAGTTGGTGACGAAGGGATACTTCTTCGGTCCCAGGTTCCCGCCCTTGTACTGCGGCTTGGGCACCGTCGCGCCGAGACGCTGGAACCAGTCGTGGTCCACGTAGAACTGCAGGCGCCCGGTCAGTGTCGCGTAAGGCTTCTTCTCCGTGACGTTGGTCGTGAACGGGCGGTACGGCTTGTCTTTCGGCACAGGCCCCGTCTTGCCGGCCGACGGGCCGACCGCGACAAAGCCTTTCTTCATCGCTTCCTCGTAGGTGCCGGGGCCGAGCGCCTTCGATCTCTCCATGACGAAGCGCAGCGCGGCCTCATCCGTCGCGATGGCGCCGTTCATGGTGAACTCGTCATATACGTTGTCGAAATCGATGGCGCTTTTGATCTCGGGATCGTCCACCCTTGAGACGCCGCGCGCCCTGGCGCGCTCCTGGATCTTCTTCGCCAGCTCGACGCAGATCTGCCAGTCGGTCTTGCGCTCGTACATGGGCTTGACCGGCTGCCCGTAGGCGTGGATGAAGCGCGTCACCGAGGTTTCGCGGATATCGAGCTTCTGCTGCTCGGGCGCGGCGGGAAGCACGATGTCCGCGTACATCGCCCCCGAGTTGAGGCGGTAATCCACCACTACCAGCAGCTCGCAGCGCTTGAGGAAATTCTCCGCCAGGTGCTGATAGGCGTTCGACGTGGCGAACACGTTGATGCCGGCGTTGATGGTCACCACGGGGTCCTTGATGGACTGCCACTTGGGCATCCAGCCCTTCGCTTCCGACTCCTTACGCATGGCCTCCATGTCGTCGACGCCAAAGCCGAGCGCCTCCTTTAACTGGCTGTCGTCGAAGTAGGCCTTGGTGCGCCGGTACTGCTCGCCCCACACCCACTGCGCCAGCACCGCGGAGACGCTGCGCCCGGGCTTGCCCTTCACACTGACCATTTCACTGGACCCTTCCAGCCGCCAGCCTTCGTAGGTGGTGTCGATGGACCCCGTGGTGCCGTGGTGTCCGATCAACGTGAGGATCAGGATCTTCAGCCGCCCGCACTGGAAACCGTCGAAGTGCTTCTGGTTGTTGTACCCGTCGAGGATACGCAGCGCCTTGCTCTCGGCGATCCAGCCAGCGAGCTTGCGCGTGACGGACGCATGCACGCCGGTCGTCGCCTGGGTGGCTTCCGGCGTATACGGGGCGATCTCGGCCTTCAGCCGCTCGAAGACGGTGGTGACCTCGATGCCCTGCGCGGAGAACGCACCTTCCAGCGCTGGATCGACCGCGCCGAACTTCAAGGTCTTGTCCCTGCTTCCCATGCTGCCGGGCGCCGGCACTGCCCTGCCGGATTTCGCATCCCAAACGTAGAAAATCTCTTCGCTGCCGTCCGCCTTGAAGTCCTTCTCGCGCAGGAACTTGCCGTTGTCGGTGCGCACCAGGAAGGGCAGGTCTGTCTGCTCCTTCAGGTAATCCGCCTTGTAGTGCTTGTTGGCGATCAGCACGTTCACGATCGCCGCCGCGAGGTGCGAATCCGTTCCCATGCGAACTGGCACGTACAGATCCGAGTGGATGGAGGACTGGTTGTAGTCTACGGAGATGTTCACCAGCCGCGCGCCGTTGTAGCGCGCCTCCATCAGGAAGTGGGCGTCCGGAATCCGCGTGACGATGGGATTCTTGTGCCACATCAGGATCAGGTCGGAGGTGAACCAGTCGTCGAACGTCGACACGGTCCGGGCCGGTATGCGCACCGTGTGGATGCCCGGATAGAGGTCGCCGGTCATCGAGGAGACGTCCGGTTTGATGGCGCCCAGCAGGTTGGCGAGCCGCGTGTAGGCGTTGTTGGTGATGACGGCGAAGGGGCGCTTCGGCATGTAGATGTTGCCGGGGCCGCGCTTCTGCGTGGTATCGATGATCTTGTCCGCGATTTCCGTGAGCGCTTCGTCCCAGGTGATGCGTTTCCATTTGCGCTCGCCGCGCGCGCCGACGCGCTTCAGCGGATACTTCAGGAAGTCTGGCTGCTTCACCCAGGAGCAATACACGGCGCCCTTCTGGCAGCCGCGCGGGTTCATGTCGGGTATCCCGGGCAACTGCGGGTACTCGGCGACCTGCTCGTCGCGCAACGGTACGCCGTCCTTGACATACACGCGCCACGCGCAGCCGGCCACACAGCCGTTGGAGTGGGTGGTGAACCCGACCGAATCCCAGGTCCACTCCTTCCGGTAGAGGTCTTCCCAGCCGCGGTACGGGTAGGACTTCAGCGGGTCCTCGATGGGCTGGATCTTCGAGAACGCCAGCACGCCCGAAGGCGCCAGACCGCTCGCCGCAATCGCGCCGAACGCCTTGATGAAATCCCGTCTCGCTTGCGACGCCCTCGGGTTACCAATCGCCATAGCTGATCTCCTTGACCGCACTCCGTGCGTTTGTACCCGCAACCCCGCACAAACGTTTGCGGCAAATCAAACGAGCGGTGCGCGAGATCACGCTGTAATTATCCGCGCGCCGCGCGGCAGCAACGTTTGATCTAGATCAACCTTTGCCTCATATTCAACTATTAACTTGAACAGTTGATAAAGTTCCCTGAGCCAAGCGAGATTTCCCTGAAACACCTGTTTTTGCTCAACGATGCTCCCTACGGCAACGAACGCAGCTACAACGCCCTGCGGCTCGCCCGCAGCCTGCTCAAGTCCGGAGGCGAGGAGGTGAAAGTGTTTCTCATCGGCGATGCGGTGGCCTGTGCCAAGGCGGGCCAGAAGGTGCCGCAGGGCTATTACAACATCGGCGACATGGTCGTACGCCACGGAGGCGAGATCGGCGTGGGAGGATGCCACGCTCGGCTTGCAGCTCTACGGCGAATGGATGCGCGACTATGCAGCCTACCGGGAGACCCTGCCCGCCGGTTTTCCCGTGAAAGATCGTCTGCGCAAGGTGGCAACGGTTCGCTTCACCCAGTTTTTCGCCCACCAGACGGTCATCTTCAATCTCTTCGCCTTCGTGGGCCTAAGCGAGGAGGATCGCTACGTCATTCCATCACTGCGCTACGCCTTCAGCGATAATCTCTGGGCCGAGATCGGCGCAAATCTTTTCGCAGGCAAGCGTAACGGCATGTTCGGGTCGCTGCAGGATAACAGCAACATTTACCTCACCGTTCGATATGCTTTCTAAGGCTGTGCGGTTGAGCGCGGCCGGAATATATGTAACTCATTGGGCGCAGTCCTTTGGCATACGCCAATTCAAGCTGGACGATCCTGAAGCCTGGATTAGTTTGTCCATTTCCGGTTTAGATTGCATCCTCCGGTGAGCCTGCTCCATAACGGGTTGAGTCGTTCCTGCCACACCCGAACACCTGCCTCGGGCACGACTCCGTGCTTGGCAAAAAGCAGCGTTCCGCCCGGTTTCAGCACTCGCTTCATTTCCGTCAAGGCCTTGATAGGGTCCGGGATGGTGCATAGCGTCCACGTCGTGACTACCATGTCAAGACGGCAGTCGTCCAACGGAATCTCCTCGCCCGTGTGCGCCAGGAACTCGATCGGAAACGGGGCGGCGTCCGCCTTTTTTCTCGCCATTTGCAGCAGTTCCTCCGACGGATCGAGCGCAAAGAGGCGGCTGACGGTGGCTCCGTAGAACGGCAGATT
The DNA here is from genome assembly GCA_001772005.1 of Betaproteobacteria bacterium RIFCSPLOWO2_12_FULL_62_58. Lineage (GTDB taxonomy): Bacteria > Pseudomonadota > Gammaproteobacteria > Burkholderiales > SG8-41 > DSOT01. The sequence goes on from MERI01000241.1 coordinate 45,282, forward strand.
CAGTCCCGATCCGACGCCGATCTCCAGGACGGTGCCGCATGCCTGCGGCACGAGCTGTGAGCGGAATCGCGTTGCTTCCTTGTTTCGCATCGCGAGGTCCGTCAATCGCGGCAAGATCCATTTGTCATAGACGTTCATATCGTGTGCAATTCTAATGCCGGTGTTGATGGTGCAGGCCCATTCGCGCTGCGCCACACGTGCATTTTTAGCCGCACTGCAAGCAGTTCCAGGCTATTGCCCACGTACAGCAATCCCGCTTTTTCGTAATAGCGTATGGTCTCGACCCGGCAATCGGCGCGTTTGGCGAGTACCCCTATGTGCATGTCATCGGCGGATGGTTGCTATGGAAAGTCCCAGAGTCTTGAACACGTAGAGCATGGCCGCCCTTCCATCAGTTTACCGCTTGACCCTATACTAACTATGGGGTATCAAATTCACAATTGAATCGTCCTGGCCAGGCCGGAATGCGTCGATGGATTGCTGCAACGACAAGGAATGTGCGATTGAGGCGTTGAAAGGACGGCAGAGCGCCACATTGCGCATGGTATTGGTGATCAACGTCGTCATGTTCGTCATTGAACTGACATCCGGATTGCTCGCGAAATCAACGGCGCTGTTATCCGACTCTCTCGACAACCTGGGTGACGCGCTGACCTACGGATTGAGCCTTTATGCCGTATCACGCGGGGCGAGATCGAAGGCAATGGTCGCGCTTTTCAAGGGCGGCCTGATCACGCTTGCCGGCCTGTTCGTTCTTGGCCAGGTCGCTTACAGGATGATTCATCCCAGCGTTCCGATCTTCGAGACGATGGGAGTGATCAGCATTGTCGCGCTTGTTGCGAACGGCACCTGCCTGGCATTGCTCTGGAAGCACCGGACCGAAGATATCAATATGAGTTCGGTGTGGGAATGTTCGCGAAACGACATCGCCTCGAATCTCTCCGTTTTTCTCGCTGCGGCAGGAGTCTGGTTCACCGGGTCAGGCTGGCCCGACCTGGTAGTCGGTTTGGCACTCGCCTCCTTGTTCCTGTGGTCCGCCGGCAAAGTTCTTACAAGAGCGATTCGCCAGCTACGCGATTCAAGGCCGGGCATCGCCGAGCGGTCAATTACGTGAGGTAGGGTGATCCCGCCGCTCTCGGCAATGACGCATTTCTTTTACTGGTCACTGTTACGCGACTCTCTGGGGCTGGCGCTCCACGCCGTTCCCAGAGGCGTGGAGCCGTTAGCGGTGCGACGCGACAGTTCAGCGGCGAGGGCGGGTGCTTCGTGGAAACGGGCGACGGGAAAGCGGGCTTCGGGAGCGGCAACTTCTACGCCGACCCGGCGCCGCAAATCGAGCTCAAATCCCCCAGCAGGCTCCTGCACTGGGGCAAGGTGGCATACGAGAAATACTGGCAATGGCGCCGCTTTTGACTCCTTCGCAACCCTATACTGATCCTGTCCACCCACCCGGGCTAGAGTGTCGCCATGGATCCCGCCACCTATGATGCCTGGTATCGCACGCCGCGCGGTAGCTGGATCGGTGAAGTCGAGTACCGACTGTTGTACCGCATGCTGGCGCCTTCGCCTGGAGACAGCCTGCTGGATGTCGGCTGCGGAACGGGTTACTTCACACGCCGCTTTGCGCAAGATGCCGGCCTGTGCGTAACCGGCCTCGATCCTGACCGCGATGGGCTCGATTACGCTCGGGCGCATGGCGGCCCGAATGAAGTTTACATTGCCGGCGATGCGCGTGACCTTCCTTTTCCCGATGCGGGTTTCGACTTTGTCGTCTCGGTCACTGCGCTCTGCTTCATTCAAGACCAGCGACGCGCGCTGCAGGAGATTGCGCGCGTCGCCCGCAAACGGTTTCTGTTGGGACTGCTCAACCGGCACAGCATGCTCTATCGGCAGAAGGGGCGCGGCGGCGGCACAGGCGCGTACCACGGCGCGCACTGGCATGCGATCAGCGAGGTTCACGACTTGTTACGCAATCTTGCCGTGCGCGATGCGCTCGTCCGTACTGCGGTGTTCGTTCCCTCCGCAGGCGCGATCGCCAGGGTCCTCGAACGGCTCGCGCCGAACTTCCTGCCATGGGGCGCATTCATCGCGGTTGCGGGCAGCCCATGCCCCGACGAACCCTCGCGCGGGATCAGCGCACCGTGACGCCGGCCGGGCCGGCTACAAGCCGCCCGATGTCGCGCGCGTGCTGGAAACCCTGCGCCTGGAAGATCGAAAGCACCTGGCTGGCGCTGTCGGCGGTGCATGCCACGAGCAACCCGCCGCTGGTCTGCGGATCGCACAGCAGCTTGCGTTTCCAATCCGCCATGCCCTGCGGAAGCTTGACGTCGCGCGCGCAGCTCTCCCAGTTGCGTTCCGATGCGCCGGTGACGTAGTCCTGCTGCACCAAATGCAGCGCAGCGGACAGGATCGGCAGGTGGTCAAACTCGATTTCACCGCCGAGCTGCGAGCCGCGGCACATTTCGAGCAGGTGGCCGAGCAACCCGAAGCCGGTGACGTCGGTCATCGCATGCACACCCTCGAGCTCGGAAAGCGCGATTCCAGGCGTATTGAGCTGCGTCGCGGTCTCCAGCATCTGCGCGTACGCTTTCGGGTGCAGCTCGCCCTTTTTCAGCGCCGCGCCCATGATGCCGATGCCGAGCCCCTTGCCGAGAATCAGGACATCGCCGGCACGCGCGCGGTCGTTGCGCTTGACGCGATCGGGATGGATCAGCCCGAGTGCGACCAAGCCGTAGAATGGTTCGGGTGAATCGATCGAATGGCCGCCGGCGATCGGGATGCCGGCGGCATCGCATACCGCATGCCCGCCGGCAACGATGCGCTGCATCGCTTCGCGCGGAAAGTTTTTCATGGGCACGCCGAGTAGCGCGAGCGCGAAAATCGGCTTGCCGCCCATCGCATAGACGTCGGAAATCGCGTTGGTCGCAGCAATGCGGCCAAAATCGTACGGATCGTCCACAATCGGCAGGAAAAAGTCGGTGGTCGCGACGATCGCCTGCCGATCGTTCAAACGATAGACCGCGGCATCATCGCTGGTCTCGGTCCCAACCAGCAGGTCGGGATAGGCGGACGCGAGTGGCGACTGCTTGAGAATTTCCCCCAGCACCGCTGGCGGTAATTTGCAGCCTCACCCTCCGCCGTGCGAGAACTGGGTCAGCTTGATCTGCGTCGATTCCAAAGGTTTGTTCATTTTTCCCGTAAACTATGCGCGATGACCACCGGCATGGATGCACACACCGCCGCGAAAGCGAGCACGCTGCCACCGCATGCGCCCAAACCCGCTCTACGCGGGCCCGAGGCCGTAACCGTAGCACAACTGTCCGAGTTTGACGAGATTATCGATGTCCGCTCGGAGAACGAATTTGCGGAAGATCACATTCCGGGCGCCATCAGTTGTCCCGTGCTCGACAACGACGAGCGCGTGCGCGTCGGCACCATTTACAAGCAGGTTTCTTCGTTCGAAGCCAAGAAAATCGGCGCCGTATTGATCAGCGCAAATATCACTCATCACCTGCGCGATCGATTCCAGGACCGTCCGCGCGACTGGCGGCCACTCGTCTATTGCTGGCGCGGCGGCAGCCGCAGCGGCGCCCTCGCCCATGTGCTGCAGCAGGTCGGCTGGCGGGTCGGACAGCTCGACGGCGGCTACAAAGCCTACCGGCGCGCGGTCGTCGCCGATCTGGCAATCCTGCCGACGCGATTCGACTGGCGCGCCGTGTGCGGGCTCACCGGCGCTGGCAAGAGCCGGCTGCTGCGCGCGCTTCGCGATTGCGGCGGCCAGGTGCTCGACCTTGAAGCGCTCGCGGCGCATCGGGGCTCGGTGCTCGGCAATCTGCCGGACTCGCCCCAGCCGTCGCAGAAGATGTTCGACAGCCTGATCTGGGACGCGCTGCACAGGTTCTCTCCGATGCGCCCTGTCTACGTCGAGGCCGAAAGCAAGAAGATCGGCAACCTGCGCGTGCCCGAAGCGCTGATCGAGGCGATGTGGCGCAGCCCCTGTGTGGTGCTGCAGGCGCCGGCAGCGCTGCGTGTCGCGCTGCTCAAGGAGGAATACTCGCATTTCATCGCGGAGCCGGCGACGCTCATCGCCAAGCTCGAGTGCCTGTCCGGGCTTTACGGCCACGCCGCGATCGCCGCATGGAAAAAACTCGCGCTGGGGCAGCGCTGGGACGAACTCACCGCGGACTTGCTGGTGAAGCATTACGATCCGGCCTACACCCGCTCCACGCTCAAGCATTATCCCGCTTTGTCGGGCGCACTCCAGCTTGAACTCAGATCGACCGATGAGGCAGAATTCATGCGCCTGGCGCGCGAGTGCCTCGCACGCGAGGAGCGTAATGCGAGAGGCGATAGGCGATAGGCGTGAAGCGAAAACCCATTGCGGCTGCAATGGTTACCCCTCTCTCCTCTCTCCTCTCTCCTCTCTCCTTTCACCTGTCTTAAAACATGAAACTCGGGCTCAAGGTCGACGTCGTCACCCCGCGCGGCGCCCGGGAAGGCGTGCCGCGGCTGGTAGAGCTCCTCGCCAGGCACCGCGCGGGCGCGACCTTCTTCTTCACTTTAGGACGGGACCATCTGTTCGGGCAGACGTGGCTGCCGGGCAGCGACGTGGGCCGGCGCTGCGCGGATGAGATGCGCGCGGCACGCAGCGCCGGCTTCGAAGCCGGCATCCATGCGTTCGATGGTGCGCGCTGGCGGCGGGCCGCCCGCAGCGCGGGTGCTGTATGGACGTGGCGCGAGATGCAATCCGCATGCGAGCGTTTCCAGGAGATCTTCGGCGAGCCCGCTCTGACGCACGGCGCCGCCGACTGGCAGATGAACCGGCACGCTTACCGGCTGACCCAGCGGTTGGGTTTCCGTTATTGTTCAGACACGCGCGGCGTATGCCCTTTCGTTCCGGTCTGCAACGCCGAGGTCATCGCGTGTCCGCAATTGCCGACCACGCTTCCCGTCCTCGACGAACTGATCGGCTGCAACGGCGTCACAACCGATAACGTGGCGGATCATGTGCTGCGCCTGAGCGCGATGCCGCCGCCGGGCGGCCACGTCTACACGCTGCGCGCCGAGGTTGAAGGCATGAAGCTCGCTCCCGTGTTCCACAAGCTGCTCGTCGGCTGGCGCGCGCAGGGCTATGTCCCGGTGGCGCTGCGCGATCTCGCGGACGACATCAACGTGGCGCGATTGCCTCGTCACTGCGTAATCGACGGCAACATGCCCGGCCGTGCCCGCACCGTCGCGCGGCAAGGCAAGGAATTCCTGTCCTATTGAGTTTTGCATAAATGGATGACAATCCATTTGTGCCGCGAATCTCCCTTCGCCTCTCGGGAGAAGGGTCGGGGATGAGGGATGAGCATTGTCAGGCATTTCTTCAATGCTCAGTTGCTTCCGACCCTTGCGTGCCGCTTTCATTTCAGTCAAGATTGGCGGCAACAGATGAATATGAGGAATCAAGCGCCCGAATGCTAGACCAACCTGCGCCAGATTTTGAAATCCCCGCAACCGGTGGCAAGACCTTCCGCCTCGCGAGCGCCAAAGGCAAATCCTTCGTCCTCTACTTCTACCCGAAAGACAACACCCCGGGCTGCACCACGGAAGGCCAGCAGTTTCGGGATCTCCACCCGCAATTCATCAAGCTCGGCTGCGGCATCTACGGTGTGTCGCGCGACAGCATGAAGTCGCACGAAAACTTCAAGGCCAGGATGAATTTTCCGTTTGACCTGCTGTCCGACGCCGACGAAACCGCGTGCAAGCTGTTCGACGTCATCAAGATGAAAAACATGTATGGCAAGAAGGTGCGCGGCATCGAGCGCAGCACCTTCGCGATCGACGCCCGGGGCGTGGTGCGCAAGGAATGGCGCGGCGTCAAGGTGCCGGGGCATGTCCAGGAGGTGCTCGAATTCGTAAAGACGCTCAAATGATCGGTGAGCAGTAAACAGTGAGCAGTGGGCGGATCAAAGGCATTTACTGCTTGCCACTCACCGCTTACCGCTTACCGCTCACCGCTTAAGGCTCACAATTCATGATGCATCGCAAACCCGCGTCGGTCGTCGCCCGTTTCCCCGCGCATACCAAGCTGTTCGTGCTCGACACCAACGTGCTGATGCACGATCCCACCAGTCTGTTCCGCTTCGAGGAACACGACATTTACATCCCGATGGCCACGCTTGAGGAACTCGACAACAACAAGAAAGGGGTTTCCGAAGTCGCGCGTAACGCCCGCCAGGCGAGCCGCTACCTCGATGAGCTGATCAGCCATGCCGAGTCGAGCATCGTCGACGGCATTGCGCTCGAGATTCACGGCGACAAGAGTGCCTCGGGGAGGCTGTTCCTGCAGACGGAGGCGATCAACGGCGATCTCCCGGCGCGGCTGGCGAGCGGCAAAGCCGACAATCAGATCATCGGCGTGGTCAAGCACCTGCAGGAGATCCATGCCAAGCGCGAGGTGATCCTGGTCAGCAAGGATATCAACATGCGCATCAAGGCGCGCGCGCTGGGGCTCGCCGCCGAAGACTATTTCAACGACAAGGTGCTGGAGGATACCGACCTCCTCTACTCCGGCACGCGCGCGCTGCCCGCCGATTTTTGGGACAAGCACGGCCGGGAGATGGAATCCTGGCAGCAGGCCGGCCACACCTTCTACCGCGTAAGAGGGCCCCTGTGCTCGAGCCTCCTGGTCAATCAGTTCGTTTTCCTGGAAGACGACAAACCCTTCTACGCGCAGGTCAAGGAGATGAGCGGCAAGACCGCGATCCTCCAGACGCTCAAGGACTACACCCATCACCGCCACAACGTATGGGGCGTCACCGCGCGCAACCGCGAGCAGAACTTCGCGCTCAACATCCTGATGAATCCGGAAATCGATTTCGTCACCATGCTCGGACAGGCCGGCACCGGCAAGACGCTGCTCACGCTCGCCGCGGGACTCATGCAGACGCTCGAGCACAAGACCTATTCCGAGATCATCATGACCCGCGTCACGGTGCCGGTGGGCGAGGACATCGGGTTTTTGCCCGGCACCGAGGAGGAAAAGATGAACCCGTGGATGGGCGCGCTCGAGGACAATCTCGACGTGCTCAACAAAACCGACGACGAGGCCGGCGAATGGGGCCGCGCGGCGACCCGGGATCTCATCCGCTCGCGCATCAAGGTCAAGTCGCTCAACTTCATGCGCGGCCGGACGTTCATCAACAAGTATCTCATCATCGACGAGGCGCAGAACCTGACGCCGAAGCAGATGAAGACGCTGATCACGCGCGCCGGGCCCGGCACCAAGGTCGTGTGCCTCGGCAATATCGCGCAAATCGACACGCCTTACCTCACCGAGGGCAGCTCCGGGCTGACCTATGTCGTGGACCGCATGAAAAGCTGGTCGCACAGCGGCCACGTGACGCTCGCCCGCGGCGAGCGTTCGCGCCTGGCGGATTACGCGGCCGAGGCTCTTTGAGCCTGTTCCAGGTTCTGGGTTCCGGGTTCGGGGTTATTGAACCTTGAACTCGGAACCTTGAACTTTGAACCCTGAACCTTGAAGGCGGAACGCCCCGCTAGAACCGGTCGCCGCCGGCGTAGTTCTCGAAGCGTGTGTGCTTGCCGAGGAAGGTGAGATTGACTTTGCCGATGGGGCCGTTACGCTGCTTGGCGATGATGAGCTCCGCGACGCCCTTGCTCGGCGTGTCCGGGTTGTAGACTTCGTCCCGGTAGATGAAGATAATCAGGTCCGCGTCCTGTTCTATCGCCCCGGATTCCCTGAGGTCCGACATCATCGGCCGCTTGTCGGTGCGCGACTCGACGCTGCGATTGAGCTGCGACAGCGCGACTACCGGCACCTTGAGCTCCTTGGCGAGCCCTTTGAGCGAGCGCGAAATCTCGGCGATCTCGGTTGCCCGATTCTCTTCCCGTCCGCCCCGGCTCGCCGACATGAGCTGCAGATAATCCACGACGATCAGGCTCAGGCCGCCGCCTTGCGCGCACTGCCGGTGCAGGCGCCGGGCGCGCGAGCGCACCTCGAGCGCGTTCAAGCCCGCGGCGTCATCGATGTAGATTTGCGCCTCGTTCAGCTTGCCGACGGCATCGACCAGGCGCGACCAGTCGTCTTCCTTGAAGGTGCCGGTTCTCAGTTCGTGCTGGTCGACGCGTCCGACCGAGCCCATCATCCGCATGGCAAGCTGTGCCCCGGACATTTCCATGCTGTACACGGCGGCCGCTTTTTTTTCCGCCAGCGCGACATGCTCGACGATGTTCATCGCGAGGGCCGTTTTCCCCATTGACGGTCGGGCCGCGATGATGATCAGCTCGCCCGGCTGCAGCCCCGAGGTCATGCGGTCAAGATCGACAAAACCTGTCGCCAGCCCGATAATGTCGTTCTTGTTCTCGCGGCTGTACAGCATGTCGATGCGCTCGACCGTTTCGGTGAGCAGCGGGTCGATCTTGACGAAGCCCTGCTGCGATTTGGCCCCGGCCTCGGCGATCTGGAACACTTTGGCCTCGGCGTCATCGATCAGCGCGCGCGCTTCCTTGCCCAGCGGATTGTACGCCGAGTCGGCGATCTCGGTGCCGACTGCGGCGAGGTTGCGCATGATCGAGCGCTCACGTACGATTTCGGCGTAGCGCCGGATGTTGGCTGCGCTCGGCGTGTTCAGCGCGAGCGAACCGATGTAGGCCTGGCCGCCGACATCGTTGAGCCTGCCGCTGCGATCGAGGCTCTCCGCCACTGTCAACGCATCAGCCGGCTTGTTGTTCTCGATGAGCTGCGCGATGTGCTGGAAAATCGTCCGGTGGTCAGCGCGGTAGAAATCATTCTCGCCCACGACATCGGAAACGCGATCCCACGCGCTGTTGTCGAGCAAGAGACCGCCAAGAACCGATTGTTCAGCTTCGATGGATTGCGGCGGGATCCGCGTTGCTTCGACTTGTGGGTCCTTGATGAGCGGGGTGACGACTTGAGCCATTTGTCCTGCCACTTGAAGTTGTGCGAGCCCGTTTATTCCGAAGGTTGATTTTTCGGCCTTTCGCGAGTACTGAAAGGCCGAAAAAATTAATTTACCGAAAAAAAAGGGCTGTCGCCAGCCCTTTTTTGCGCTTTCGAAAAGCTGTTTCGAATTAGCGACTAAGCCTGCTCGCCGAGCACCGACACGGTGATCGTGACCACCACGTCGGTATGCAGCGCGACCTTGAGCGGGTGATCGCCCACCACCTTGAGCGGGCCCTGCGGCATGCGAATCGCCGCTTTCGGTATTTCGAAACCCTGTTTCTCGAGCGTTTCCGAGATATCGAAATTGGTGACCGAGCCGAACAGCTTGCCGTCCACACCCGCTTTCTGCGTGATCTGGATCATCAATCCATCGAGCCTGGCGGCCTGTTCCTGCGCGGCAGAGAGTGCCTCACCCTGGGCTTTTTCAAGCTCGGCGCGGCGCTTCTCGAATTCGGCGAGGTTTGCAGGCGTGGCGCGCCGCGCCTTGCCATGCGGGATCAGGAAGTTCCGCGCGAACCCTTCTTTCACCTTGACCACCTCGCCCAGCTGGCCGAGGTTCGCAACTTTTTCCAACAGAATTACTTGCATATTTCTGCTCCTAATTTTTCATCCCTTCCCCCCAGGGGGAAGGTTAGGATGGGGGTGGGGGTAGCTTGCCCACACAGTAACCCATCCCCACCCTAACCCTCCCGTTCCCTCATCCCCGACCCTTCTCCCGGAAGGAGAAGGGAGGCTCGAGCTTCCTCTCGCCCTCTGGGAGAGAGGTCAGGAGTGAGGGCTGGAAGGGGAGGGAATTATGTTCAGTGCAAATCGGTGTACGGCAGCAGCGCCAGAAAGCGCGCGCGCGCCACCGCTATGGAGAGCTGGCGCTGGTAGCGCGACTTGGTGCCGGTGATGCGCGCCGGAATGATCTTGCCGTTCTCGTTGATGAAGTCCTTGAGGAGATTGACGTCCTTGTAATCGACTTCCTTGATGCCTTCAGCGGTGAAACGGCAGAACTTGCGGCGGCGGAACAACTGCCCACCCCGCGGGCCCTTCTTGTCCATACCTTTGCCTTTGCCCTTGCCCTTACCTTTGAATCTGCTCGATCCTAATCTTGGCATGATCTCATTCCTTTAACGTTTGTGCTTTCGTCACGTGCAATATGAGTTGCGCGCTCATGCGGTTCTTGCGGTTGAGAAATCCCTCGACGCTCACCGCGTGCCCCTGCCGCATGCGGGACATCGCCACCGCAACTTCGCCTACCGCCATCCCGCTCATTTCACACTCCACCTGGCGCTTGTAGCCGGCCTCGAGCAGCCGCGATTTGTGCACCAGTCTGAAATTGACCAATGGGATTCCGGCGGGCGTGTGGCGCAGCGGTTCGATGTCGACGAGTTCGCCGCTCAATGCGACCGCATTGACTTCCACTTAGGTCGCTGCCTCTTCGGTCGACGCCGCCTTGGCGGGCTCCTCGCCCGCCGTGCTGAGCGACTTCGACTTCTCTTCCTTCATCATTGGCGAGGGCGAAATGACGGGGCCGCTCATCTTGACCGTGAGGTGGCGCAGCACCGCGTCGTTGAACTTGAATGCGTGCTCGAGTTCGTCGAGCGTCTCGCCGTCGCATTCGATGTTCATCAACACGTAATGCGCCTTGTGGACCTTCTGGATGGGATAGGTAAGCTGCCGGCGTCCCCAGTCTTCGAGGCGATGGATCTTGCCGCCCTTGCCGGTAACCATCTGGCGATAGCGCTCCACCATCGCGGGCACCTGCTCGCTCTGGTCCGGATGGACGATAAAAACGACTTCGTAATGTCGCATTCAGTAGTCTCCTTATGGGTTAAGCCTCCCGTCATGCGAGAAACGGTGAGGCAAGGATCAAGGCCCGGGCTTGGCGAACCTCTGACAGGTTGTCGTGAGACACCGTGCCACGGACCGAAGGGGCGCATTATACCGGAAGTCGAAGGGATTTCAAGTGGTTAGAAACAGAAAACCGGGACACCCGGCGACCAACGGCGGGGGGGGGCGAACTCGACGTCGACGCCGATGAGCGGCGATTCATCCCAACCGACGCTGGCGGCGGGTCTCGGCCAGGCAGATGCCGGCGGACACGGAAACGTTGAGGCTTTCGACCGCTCCGAGCATCGGGATGCGCACCCGTTCGTCGCAATGCTCGCGTGTGAGCCGGCGCATGCCCTCGCCTTCCGCGCCCAGCACCCATGCCAGCGCGCCCTGGAGCTTCGCCGAGTAAAGATCTTGCTCACCTTTCTCATCCGCGCCGATGAGCCAGATCTCGCGTTCCTTCAGCTCGCGCATGGTGCGCGCAAGATTGGTGACCGCAATATAGGGAACGGTCTCGGCGGCGCCGCTCGCGACCTTGGATACGGTGGCGTTGAGGCCGACGGCGCGATCCTTGGGCGCGATCACCGCGTGCACGCCCATCGCGTCCGCAACCCTGAGGCAAGCACCGAGATTATGCGGGTCGGTTATGCCGTCGAGAATCAGCAGCAGCGCCGGCTCGATCAGACTGTCAAGCACGTCGTCGATGTGGGTCGGCAGTTGCGCCAGCTCGACACGCGCCGCCACGCCTTGATGGCGCGCACCGCCGGTCATCCCATCGAGCCGTTTGTCATCGACCAGCATGACGCGGATGCCGTGGCTTTCGGCAAGCCCGACGAGATCCTGCGCCCGCCGGTCGCGGCGCCCGCTGTCGAGATATATCTCGTTCACCGCAGCCGCACCTTGGCGCAGGCGGCTCACCACCGCGTGGAAACCGTAAATAATTCGTGTCTCTGCCATTTGAAAAACATAAAGACGTAGGTCGGGGTACGCGCAGCGTTCCCCGACATCCACTTGGCCTGCCTGTGCGTGACCGCACGCAGACAGGCGTCAGGTAGCCGCCGATGCGGCAACCTGACCTACACTTTCTGAATTCATAGGGTTGGAGCGCCCATTCACGCCTGAAGAGATGCGCTTAACAAGGAAAACCGTGATCTTATAATTAATAGATTTCACACCAGCGTGAAATCTATCTTGCTGGTGTCGAGATCCACGCGCACCACCCTTACCCGCAAGCGGTCGCCGAGGCGGAAGCGCCGCGCAGTGCGCTCGCCGAGCAGATGGTGCTTGGCCGCGTCGAAATGGAAGTAATCCTTGCCGAGATCCGAGACATGCACCAGCCCCTCCGCATAGATGCCATCGAGCGCGACGAAGACGCCGAACGCGGTCACGCCGCTGATGCTGCACTCAAATGTTTCCCCGATCTTATCCTGCATGTAGTAGCACTTGAGCCAGGCCTCGACGTCGCGTGTCGCGTCGTCCGCGCGGCGCTCGGTCATCGAACAGCGCGCGCCGAGTTCGTGCCAGTCGCCGGGTTCATAACGCTTGCGCGCCAGCACCGCCTTGATCGCACGATGCACCAGCAGGTCCGGATAGCGCCTGATCGGCGAAGTGAAGTGGGTATACGACTCGTACGCCAGGCCAAAGTGACCGACGTTATCGGGGCTGTACACCGCCTGCCGCAACGAGCGCAGCATGACGGTTTGCAGCAATTGCGCGTCGGGCCGGTCCTTGATGCGCGACAGCAGCTTCGCGTAGTCCCGCGCATGCGGCTCGTCGCCACCGGTGAGGCTGAAACCGAAACCCTTGAGGAATTCGCGCAGCGCGACCAGCTTCTCCGGCGTCGGCCCTTCGTGAATGCGGTACAACATCGGATGGTCGCGCTCGCGCAGGAAATGCGATGCGCAAACGTTGGCCGCCAGCATGCATTCCTCGACCAGGCGATGCGCGTCATTGCGCTTGACCGGCACAATGCGCTCGATCTTGCCTTGCGCGTTGAAGATCATCTCGGTTTCGATGGTCTCGAAATCGATCGCGCCGCGCCGCTCGCGCGACTTCGCGAGCAGTCTATAGAGCCGGTAGAGATTCTCAAGCTGCGGCGCGAGCTTGCGGTAGCGGCGCGCCGCCTCACCACGCGCATCACCGAGCATTTCCGCCACCAGCGTGTAAGTCAGCCGCGCGTGCGAGCGCATGATGGCCGGATAGAAGCGATAGGATTCAATTTCGCCGTGCGTGTCGATCCGCATGTCGCACGCCATGGATAGACGCTCGACGTCGGGGTTGATCGAACACAACCCGTTGGAAAGCCGCTCGGGCAGCATCGGGATCACCCGGCGCGGAAAATAGACCGAGTTGCCACGCTCGCGCGCCTCCTGATCGAGTGCATCGCCATGTCTGACGTAGTGGCTGACGTCGGCAATCGCCACCACCAGACGGAATCCCCCCGCGCCTTGCGCACCCCCCTTTTCCAAAATCTCCCCTCCGCCCCCCTTTTTTAAAGGGGGGGACGGGGGGATTGGCTCGCAATACACCGCGTCGTCAAAGTCCTTTGCCGATTCGCCATCGATGGTCAGCAGCGGCAGACCGCGGATGTCCTCGCGCCCGCGCCGGTCGTCGGCGGTGACGCCCTCTGGAAATTTCTGGCTCAGGCGCTCGACGTCGCTCGAAAACGCGTAAGGCAGGCTGTGCTTGCGCAGCGCGATCTCAATTTCCATGCCGGGATCGGCGTAGTTGCCGAGCACTTCGACCACGCGCGCGACCGGCTGGCTGCGCTGCGCCGGCTGCGTCAACACCTCCACCGTCACCACCTGCCCGGGATTGGCGCCGCGTGATTCCCCCGCCGGTATCAGGAAATCCTGGCTGATGCGCTTGTCTTCGGCGACGACAAAGAGTACCCCATGATCGCTGTGCAGCCGGCCGACCAGTCGCGTCTGCACATGCTCGAGCACTTCCACAATTTTTCCTTCAGGGCGGCCGCGCCGGTCGATGCCCGACTGGCGCGCGACGACACGGTCGCCGTGCAAGACCTTCTGCATTTCTTTTGGCCCGAGAAACATATCGGGCCCGCGGTCATCACGGATCAGGAAACCGAAGCCGTCCGGATGCCCCTGGACGCGCCCGCGGATGAGATCGAGCTTGTCGACGACGCAGATCGCGTTGCGGCGGTTGCGCATGATCTCGCCTTCGCGCTCCATCGCCGCGAGCCGCCGGGAAAATGCTTCGCGCTCGCCGGGCGCGATGCCGAGCAGGCGTTCGAGTTCGTCCTCGGCCACCGGCACCCCGCGCTCGGTCAGCGTCTGCAGGATGTATTCCCGGCTCGGCACCGGCCGGGCGTAGCGCGCGCGCTCGCGCTCGAGGAACGGGTCGGCCACGCGCCGCGGCCGCTCACCACTGCGGGAATTTTTCTCGCGCGCCGGCGCCGGCGGCTGCGATCCTGTCTTGCGACGAGACCGGCTCGAAGATCGGGAAGTGCGAGTTTTGCGTTGATTCATTTGATCAAACGTGCGCCCTAAGTTAGAATTGCAGCCCTCAAAAGCCGAGGTGGCGGAATTGGTAGACGCACCAGGTTCAGGTCCTGGCGGTGGCAACATCGTGGGGGTTCGAGTCCCTTCCTCGGCACCATAACTCAACGCGGAATGATGAACGCGGAACGCGGAACGAAAAGCACTTCATCCGTTCATCGTTCATCGTTTCGCATTCATCGTTCCTACTCAAATGGGTGCCGCCGCACGATGGTCTGCTCGCGGTCGGCCCCGGTCGAAATGAGATCGAGCGGCACGCCGCACACTTCCTCCACGCGCTGCAGATATTTCTGCGCGGCCTTGGGCAACTGCTCAAAGCGCGTCAGTCCCACGGTGCTCCCGCTCCACCCCGGAACCTCCTCGTAGATGGGCTCGCACTCGGCCAGCATCTCGGCGCCGAAAGGCAGGATGTCGCATTTCGCCCCATTCATCCTGTAGCCTACGCCGAGACACACCTTTTCCATGCCGTCGAGCACGTCGAGCTTTGTCACGCATAGCCCCGACACGCCGTTGATCTGGATCGAGCGCTTGAGCGCGGCGGCGTCGAACCAGCCGCAACGGCGGGCCCGGCCCGTCGTTGCGCCAAATTCGTTGCCGCGACTGGCGAGTTGCCTGCCGATATCGTCATCGAGTTCGGTCGGAAAGGGTCCGGAACCGACCCGCGTGGTGTAAGCCTTGGTAATGCCGAGCACGTAATCCAGGTTGAGCGGCCCGATGCCGGCGCCGGCTGCGGCTGCGCCGGCCACGCAACTGCTCGAAGTCACGAACGGATAGGTGCCGTGGTCGATGTCGAGGAGCGTGCCCTGCGCACCTTCGAACAGCAGGTTGTCCCCGGCCTTCTGCGCCTCATAGAGCAGCCGCGGTACGTCGGCGACCATCGGCTTGATGCGCTCGGCGAACGCCAGGGTCCAGTCGAGCGTATGGTGGAAATCGACCGTCTCGGTCCGGAAATAGTTCTTCAACACGAAATTGTGGAAATCGAGCACCTCGCCCAGCTTGGCGGCAAACCGCTCGCGATGGAACAGGTCCTGCAGCCGGATCGCGCGCCGCGCCACCTTGTCTTCATAGGCGGGGCCGATGCCGCGACCGGTGGTGCCGATCCTGCCATCACCCTTGGCCGCCTCGCGCGCCTGGTCGAGGGCCACGTGATACGGCAGAATCAGGGGACACGCTTCGCTGATCCTGAGGCGTGAGGTGACACTCACACCAGCGCGTTCAAGCGTGTCGACTTCCTCGATCAGCGCCTGCGGCGACAGCACGACGCCGTTACCGATATAGCACGCGACTCGGTCACGCAGGATGCCCGACGGGATGAGGTGCAGGACGGTTTTCCGGCCGCCGATCACCAGCGTATGTCCGGCGTTGTGCCCGCCCTGGAAACGCACCACGCCCTGGGCACGATCGGTCAGCCAGTCGACGATCTTTCCTTTTCCCTCGTCACCCCACTGGGTGCCGATTACAACTACATTCTTGGACATCTATAAGATCCGTTACGGTTACGCGATCAATGACTGGTTAAGTGTTGAGCGTTGAGCGTAAGAACTAGTTCAAGTTCCACTTCTTCCGCGCTCTTTGCTCTGCACTCTCAACTCTAAACGCTCAACCCTCGACTTCTTCTGGTACCTGCGCGCTTCATGTCAGTTTCCTGATGACCCACTTCCCATCGCGTTTGACGAGGCGGCGGTTGCAGCCGAGTTCGGCCCGCGCGCGGGCATGCCCCGACAGTTCTACGATCACGATCTCCCCGCGGGTTCTCAGCGCGTCGATCCTGCGCCGCAACGCGGCATCCCGCGGCAGACGCGGCGCCAGAATTCCGGCTTCGATCCCGCCGTTCGGGCTCGCCGAAGCAAGCTCACGCAGGTCCGCACTGAAGCCGGTCGCCGGCCGCGCGCGCCCGAACGCCTTGCCGACTTCATCATAACGCCCCCCCAGTGCCAGGGCATTAGGCCAGCCGTCGGCATAAGCGGCGAACACCACCCCGCTGTGGTAGCGGTAGCCACGCAGCTCTGCGAGGTCGAAGCAGCGGATGCGCGCCACATCGCGCAATTGGTCGGAGAGCAACTTGAGGTCACGCAGCGCCGCCTTGATCTCCGGGTGGGGCGGCAATTTCCGGCGCGCCAGCGCCAGCACTTCGGCGCCGCCATAGAGTTCCGGCAGCACGGTGAGCGCAGCGCGCGTCCCGCGGTCGAGACGCCGCGTCAGACTGCGCAACTCCGGCACATCTTTCGCCTGCATGGCGCGAAACAGTTCGGACTCGAGGCCGGCGGCGATTCTGGCGCGTTTCACCAGGCCGCGAAACACCGCCACATGCCCGAGATCGAGATAGACAGTCGCGACGCGCGCCGCTGTCAGCGCCTTCATCATCAGGCGCTGGATCTCGACGTCGCTCTCGATGCCGCGATGGCCGTAAATCTCGGCCCCGATCTGCAGCGGCTCGCGCGTCCGGTTCATGCCGTCCGGCAGCGTGCGCAGCACGCTGCCGGCATAGCACAGCCGGGTCACGCCACTGCGGTTCAAGAGATGCGCGTCGATGCGCGCAACCTGCGGCGTGATATCCGCGCGCACGCCGAGCATGCGGCCGGAAAGCTGATCGACCAGCTTGAAAGTCTGAAGGTCTAGATCGTGGCCGGTTCCGGTGAGCAGCGACTCGACATACTCGAGCAGCGGCGGCATCACCAGCTGATAGCCGTGTGCCCGGAACAGGTCGAGGATCGCCCGCCGCAGGCACTCGATGCGCTGCGCTTCCACAGGCAGAATGTCCTCGATATATTCAGGCAGCAGCCAGGCGCGCATCAGGATTCAGGATCAAGGAGTCAGGATCAAGGAGTCAGGATCAAGGATCAAGGATTCAGGATCAAGGAGTCAGGATTCAGGGAAGATTATAGTGGAGGATATTCCTGCCCTCACTTGATCCTTGATCCTTGATCCTGAATCCTGCTTTTCAGCGTCTCACAATATACAACAGCAGCAAGCCGGCGAGCATCGAGGTCAACCCGATGAAGCGGATCTGGCCATCGCTCATTTCGGTGAGCCGGCGGAACGTTTCCCGCCACAGAACGGGCATCAGGAACGGCAGGATGCCTTCGATCACCAGCATCAGGGCGAACGCGGTTAGCAGGGTATTACTCATCGGTGCGGTGGCCGGCTCGTCTGGTCGCAATTCTCAGGCGGGGCCGCGCGCGGGACGACCGCAGGCCCGATGTTACTTGCCCGCCTTGCCGCCTGATCTGAAGTACTTGAAGAAATCCGAATTCGGATCGAGCACCAGCACGTCGTTCTTGCCCTTGAAGCTCTGCTTGTAGGCTTCGAGGCTGCGGTAGAACGCGTAGAACTCGGCATTCTGTTCGTAGGCGCGCGCGTAGATCGCGGTTGCTTTGGCATCACCCTCGCCCTTGGTGCGCTGCGCGTCGCGATAAGCCTCGGCGAGAATGACCTCCTTCTGCCGGTCGGCGTCCGCCCGGATCTTCTCCGACTCGGCAGAACCCGTGGAACGAAGTTCGTTGGCAACGCGCTTGCGCTCGGCGTCCATGCGGCGGTAGACCGATTCGCTTACCTCCGACGGCAGGTCAACGCGCTTCAGACGCACATCGAGCACTTCCACGCCGATATTCTTTGCGTCTTCGTTCGCCTTTTCGCGCATCAGTTCCATGATCTTGTCGCGCTCTCCCGAGACCACATCGTGCACCGTGCGGTTGCCGAATTCGGCGCGCAAGCCGTCGTTGATGGTCTGCAGCAGCCGCGTTTGCGCCCGCAACTCGTCCCCGCCCACGCTCACGTAGTACTGCCGCACGTCGAGAATGCGCCACTTGACGAACAGATCGACCAGCACGTTCTTCTTTTCAGAGGTCAGGAAGCGCTCGGGCTCGGCAGTGTCTATGGTCAGAATGCGCACATCGAAGTAGCGCACGTTGTCGAGGAGCGGCACCTTGACATGGAGGCCCGGCGCCTTCTTGATGTCGATCACCTCGCCGAGCCGGAACACGATCGCGTTCTGGCGCTGATCGACGACAAACAGCGAAAACGAGGCGACGATCAACGCCGCGATCGCGCCGGCAAGAATGGCGCCAAGATTCTTCCGCATCAGCGCTGCTCCCGGTCGCGGCTGCGGAAGGCATCGCGGGTGCGCGCGGTCGACTCCGGCGCCGGCGCGGTTTCCGCAGGCTTGGCCACGGCGTCCGCCGACGCGCCGCCCGTCATCTGCATCAGCTTGTCGAGAGGCAGGTAGAGCAGATTGCTGCCGCCCTTCTGGTCGACCAGCACCTTGCTGGTGCTGCCCAGGATCTGCTGCATGGCGTCGATATAGAGCCGGTCGCGCGTCACCTGCGGCGCCTTGTTGTATTCGGCAACCACCTGCCGGAAGCGGTTGGCGTCACCTTCAGCCTGCTCGATCACCCGCTGGCGGTAACCCTCGGCTTCCTGGACCAGCCGTGCCGCCATGCCGCGCGCTTTCGGGATCACGTCGTTGGCGTAGGCCTGGCCCTCGTTCTTCTGGCGCTCGCGGTCCTGGCCGGCTTTCACCGCATCGTCGAATGCCGCCTGCACCTGCTCCGGCGGCTGCGCGTTCTGCATCGTCACCTTGCTGATATTGATGCCGGTCTCGTAGCGGTCAAGAATCTCCTGCGTCAGCTTCTGCGCGCGCGCCGCGACTTCGGCGCGCCCTTCGTAGAGCACGAAATCCATGCTGCTCTTGCCGACCACCTCGCGGATCGCCGTTTCCGCCGCCTGCAGCACCGCGTCGTCCGGCCCCCGGTTCTTGAACAGGTAATCGTTGGGGCTTTTCAGCACGTATTGCACCGCGAACTGAACATCGATGATGTTCTCATCATCGGTCAGCATCAGCGATTCCTTGAGCACCTTGCTCTTGACGTTGTTGCGGTAGCCGATTTCGACGGTGCGCACCTGGGCCAGGTTGACGATCTCGGCGGTCTCGACCGGATACGGCAGGTGCCAGCGCGGGCCGGGCATGGTGGTCTCGAGATACTTGCCGAAACGCAGCACCACGCCGCGCTGACCTTCGTTCACGATATAGAAACCGCTCGCGAGCCATACCGCGAAGATCAATCCCGCCAGCAGCCCCGCGCCGCCCCCTATCCGCTTCGCGCCGGGTCCGGATGGACCTTCACCGTTGCCGCCGCCCCTGCGGCCGAACAGGCCGTCCAGTTTCTTGTTGAAATTGCGCCACAACTCATCGAGATCGGGGGGGCCCTGGTTGCCACCGGGTCGCCTGCCCCATTGCGGATCGTTGAGCGACATCAGCGCGCCGACGAACCGCAACGAGCGATCCTTCAGATAGTCGCGGAAAGTCCTTAGGTACCCGATCATGGAAAAAAGAATCCGATGTTACGCCGCAACTGGGCTTTTGAGTTCGGTGTGCCGCAATGCGGCGGCGGCGTATTCGTCCAGCGCTTCACGCACGAAATCAAGACCTTCGCCCGATTCGGCGCTGATCCACACGCGCACGATTTTACCACATTCTCCGCGCTCGATTCGCGCCGGAACGCGCGTGCGATCGATCTTGTTGTAGACCAGCACCTGCGGAATGGCGTCGGCGCCGATTTCCGCCAATACCTGGTTGACCGCCACGATCTGCGCATCGCGATCCGAACTGCTCGCGTCCACGATGTGCAGCAGCAGATCGGCGCGGGCGGTTTCTTCGAGCGTGGCGCGGAACGCGACCACCAGGGTATGCGGCAGCCGCCGGATGAATCCCACGGTGTCGGACAACACGATGGAGGCGCCGCTTGTCATGTGCACGCGGCGCGCCGTGGTGTCGAGGGTCGCAAATAGCTGATCGGCGGCGTAGGCCTCGGCGCGCGTGAGCCGGTTGAACAACGTCGACTTGCCGGCGTTGGTGTAGCCGACCAGAGAGGCTGCCAGCAGATTTGCGCGCGAGCGCGCCCGGCGCTGCACTTCGCGCTGACTCCTGAGCTTGCTCAGCTTTTCCTTGAGCGTCTTGACGCGCCTGGCGAGCAACCGACGGTCGGTTTCGAGCTGAGTCTCACCCGGGCCGCGCAGCCCGATGCCGCCTTTCTGCCGTTCCAGGTGGGTCCAGCCGCGCACCAGCCGGGTGGACAGGTGTTCGAGTTGAGCAAGTTCGACCTGGAGCTTGCCTTCATGGCTGCGCGCGCGCTGCGCGAAAATGTCAAGAATGAGGCTGGTGCGGTCCACCACCCGGCAGTTGAGACGCCGCTCCAGATTGCGCTCCTGAATCGGCGTGAGTTCGTGATTGAAGATCGCGGCCGCGGCGCGCGTCATGGCGACGGTGGCTGCGATTTCCTCGACCTTGCCGCGACCTGCGAACAGCGCCGGATCCGGGCGCGCGCGTTTGCCTTTGACGAGCGCCAGCGTGTTGACCCCCGCGCTCGCAGCCAGCTGCTTCACTTCCTCAAGGTTTTCAGCGTAATCCGCCTCGCCGAAGTCGAGGCTGACCAGCACCGCCTCGGTGCCGTTGCCGGGACGGTCAAACATCAATTACCAGGCCAGCAGACATCAACTATTCTGCGCTTTGATCGAGCTGGACGTTGACGGCCCGCGCGGGAACGACGGTCGAAATCGCATGCTTGTAAACCATCTGCGTGACCGTGTTCTTGAGCAGCACGACATACTGGTCGAACGAATCAATCTGGCCCTGCAGCTTGATGCCGTTCACCAGGTAGATCGACACCGGGATGTGCTCTTTGCGCAAAGTGTTCAGGAACGGGTCTTGTAGCAACTGCCCTTTGTTACTCATGATACCCTCGCTCTTGTCGTTATTCGGATGACCACTCTACTTGATTTTTTTCCGTAATGCCATAGGGTTAGGCGCTATGCCCGCTACGTCGGGAGCCGCGCCCTCGCGTACGGATTGCGCCCGGTCTTGAACTCGACCTTGAGCGGCGTTCCCTCCAATTTGAAAGCGTCCCGAAAAAATCGTTCCAAATAACGGCGATAGCTGTCCGGCACGTGCTCCAGGGAGTTGCCGTGGATGATAATGCGCGGCGGGTTGGCGCCGCCCTGGTGGGCGTAACGCAGTTTCGGGCGGGTGTAGCCCGCCCGCGGCGGTTGCTGCTGGACGAGCGCCGCCTGCAGTGCGCGCGTGAGCTTGGGCGTCGGCAGCCGCGCCATCGCCGCCCGATAGGCGGCATCCACCGAGTTCAGCAGCGAGCCGATGCCCTGCCCATGCAGCGCCGAGATGAAATGCAGTCTCGCGAAGTTCAGGAAATTGAGCTTGCGCGCCACCACCCGCTTGACCATGTCGCGGTCATGCTCCGGCAGGCCCTCCCACTTGTTGACGGCCACCACCAGCGCGCGGCCCGCTTCGAGGATGAAACCCGCGATATGCGCGTCCTGCTCGGAGATCTCCTGCCGCGCGTCGAGCACCAGAATCGCGACGTTGGCATCGGCGATCGCCTGCATGGTCTTCACCACCGAAAACTTGTCGGCCGCCTCCACCACGCGGCCGCGTTTGCGCAGGCCGGCGGTGTCGATCAGCGTGTAATGACGATTATCGCGCTCGAACTCGACGTAAATCGCATCCCGCGTGGTTCCGGGTTCATCGAATACGATCACCCGCTCCTCGCCGAGCAGCGCGTTGATGAGCGTCGACTTGCCGACGTTGGGGCGGCCGACGATCGCGATCTTGGGATGCTTGACCTCCGCGCTGGACGGCTCCCGGCGATCCGGCAGGTCGGCAAGCACGATTTCCATGAGGTCGCTGATATTTTCGCCATGCGCCGCCGAAACCGCGAGCGGCTCGCCTACGCCCAGCGCGTGGAAGTCCGCGGCGGCCATCGCCGGCGGCATGCCTTCCGACTTGTTGACGATGAGCCAGATTTTTCGGCCGGTCTTGCGTAACTCGTCGGCAATGATCTCATCCTGCGCGGTCAGTCCCGCACGCGCGTCGACCACGAACAACACCCCGTCCGCCTCGTCCACCGCCTGCCGCGTCTGGCGCGCCATCTCGTGGAATATGCCCTCCCTGGCGACCGGTTCGAAACCACCGGTATCGACGACGAGGTACGGCTTGTCCCCTACGCGCCCTTCGCCATAGTGGCGATCGCGGGTGATGCCCGGGGCGTCGGCCACGATCGCCTCACGGCTGCGGGTCAGGCGGTTGAACAGCGTCGATTTGCCGACATTGGGCCGCCCTACAATTACTATCGTGGGTTTCATCTGGTCAAAATCCACCGCAGACGCGCCGTCCCTCATCCCTGACCCTTCTCCCGAGGGGAGAAGGGAAGCTCGAGCCTCCCCTCTCCCTTTGGGAGAGGGGTCGGGGGTGAGGGTTGGACGCAGAGGATCGCAAAGTAAAACTACACAAAAACTTTGCGTTATCTTTGCGCCTTCGCGTCTTTGCGGTTATCGCAGTCACTGTACAGTGATCGCGAAAATGCCGCCGTTGCGGGTTTGCACCACGAAGCTGGTCAAATCGAGCGCGACCGCCGGCGTGATGATCGGGCTGCCATCGGTGGCGATGCGCGCGGCGAAAGAGCCGTCTTCGCGCGACAGAAAATGAACGTATCCCTCAAAATCGCCGACCACGACGTAGCGGCCGAAGGCGAGCGGTCCGCTGACACCGCGTCCAAACAGCTTATCCTGCTTCCAGATGCTGGCGCCGTTCGTCTTGTCCAGCGCGGCCACCGCGTTTTTGTCGTCCGTGACGTAGAAATTGCGAATGTCGGCGCCCATGCCGGCGCTGCTCGACAGGTCGCGTGCCCAGATCGAGGTTCCGCGCAGCGCGTCGAAGCATGCGACGCGGCCCTGGAACGCGACCGCGCACGCCTGGTGGTCGTCGACGGCTGGCGGGCTGGTGATGTCGGCGACGCGCTCGAGTTCCGTGGTACCGCGGGGGAGCGCCACCACGGATTCCCAAATGACCTTGCCGTTGGCGAGCTCAATCGCCACGAGCCGGCCGCCGGGGAACCCGGCGAACACCGCGCCGCGTTGGATGACCACTCCGGCATGCGTGCGCACCGACAGCGCCGGAGTCGCGCGTTGATAAAGCCATTTACGCTTGCCGTCGGCGGCGTTCAAGCCGAAGACGCGACCATCGCCGGCACGCACCACCACGACACCGTCCGCCACACGCGGCGGCGCCAGCACTTCACCGGTTAGTTGCGCCTTCCATAGCGGCTTGCCGTCGCGGTCGAAAGCCAGCACTTCACCATTGTGCGTTCCGACCACCACCAGCCTGTCTCCGGCGCCCACGCCGCCTGATAGGCGCTGTCCGGCGTCGATGCGCGTTGCCTGCCTGCCATTCGCCGCGTCAAAGCCCGTGATCTGCCCGGCTGCACCCGTCGCGTAGACGACGTTGCCGGCTACCGCCGGGAAAAAAGCGTTCTTGTCCGCGCCACCGACGCTGCCGTGCCAAAGGATTTTCGGGCTGACAACCGACCGGATCGCCACCAATTCGGCGGGCTTTTGGGCTGGCCGGGCGCCGAACAAGCTATCGTAGGTGCTCGTCACCGTTTGACAGCCGCCCGCCAGCAGAGCGAGCAGAGCGGCGGCACACGTTTCGACCCTGTAGGCTTTCACTTTACGTCACCGAGCGCGTCGAGCTTGGCCTGTATCATGGCGCGATATGCGCTTTGCGCATCGCTCTTGTCGAATGCAAGCTGGTAAGCGCTGCGGGCCTCGGCCAGCTTGCCCTGCGCCGCCAGAATATCGCCTTTGAGATCGGCGTAACGCCCGCTGAACGCCTCAAGGTGCTTGCTTTCAACCAGCGCGAGCGCCTCGGCGTGTTTCTTTTCATCGAGCAGCACGCCGGCAAGCCGCAGCCGCGCCAGGTCGCGCACTTCCTCTTCCCTGGCGTTGTCGATCACCCATTGCAGCTGCGCTTTTGCGGCGGCGAGATCGCCGGTGTCAAAGCTGGCGCGGGCCGCGGCAAGCGCGGACATCGCCGCGTACGGCGTCGCGGCATACTTGTCGGTGATCTGCGCCGCGATATCGCGCACTTTCTTCGCGTCGTTGGCGCGCTCCGCCTGCGTCAACTGCTCATACAGCGTGACTGCCGCCAGTGCCTGCTGATGGCGATAGTAGCGCCAGCCCTGGAACGCCGCGATGGTAAGCACGCAGGCCGTCACCGTCAGGATCACCAGGTTGCCGTACTGCTTCCACCACGCCTTGAACGTTTCCAGCTGTTCCTGTTCTTCCAGATCGTAAGCCATTAAATTCCCTTAACAACTCGGAGAGGAGATAGGGGAAAGGAGAAAGGCGCCAAAGCCAAACTCGCTCTGCATACACCTCTCGCCTCTCGCCTATCTTCTCTCGCCTATCGCCTATCGCCTATCTCCTCTCGCCTTTCTTGATAAGGTCCACGGCCTCGTCGATCGAGGCGCGCACTTGTTCTGCAAGCTCACGCAGCGGCTTGATGCTGATCTCTCCCGCCAGCACCTCGTCGTCGCCGACAATCACCGCAAACCGCGCACCGCTTGCGTCGGCCTTCCTCATCTGCGACTTGAAGCTGCCGCCGCCACAATGGAGTAACACGCGCAGTCCGCCGTCGCGCAGGCGTTCCGCAACCTGCTCCGCAAACCGGTCTGCGGCGTCGCCCTGATGCACGAGGTAGACGTCCAGCGTCGTCTGGGACAACCACGCCGCGCCGTGCTGCATCAGCGCGAGCAGCCGTTCCACGCCCATCGCAAAGCCGCACGCGGGCGCGGGTTTGCCGCCGATCTGCGCGATCAGGCCGTCGTAGCGGCCGCCCGCGCATACCGTGCCCTGCGCGCCGAGCCGGTCCGTCACCCACTCGAATACGGTGCCGTTATAGTAGTCGAGCCCGCGCACCAGCCGCGGATTGAGAGTGAATGCGATGCCGGCCGCCCTCAGTTTCGCTTGCAAGTCCTCGAAATGTTTCAGCGCATCCTCGTCAAGATCGTCGGCCAGCCTGGGCGCGCCTTCGATCAGGTCCTGCATCGCCGGATGCTTGCTGTCGAGCACGCGCAGGGGATTCGTGTGCAGGCGCCGTTTTGAATCGGCGTCCAGCGCGTCGTGATGCCGCTCCAGATACTTGACGAGCCGCGCCCGGTAGCGCGCGCGCGCCTCGCTGCCGCCCAGCGTGTTGAGTTCGAGCGCGATGCCGTCGAGCCGGAGGCTGCGCCACAGCCGCGCGGACATCACGATATGTTCAGCATCAATATCGGGACCGGCGTAACCCAGCGCTTCCACCCCCACCTGGTGAAACTGCCGGTAGCGACCTTTTTGCGGGCGCTCGTGGCGGAACATCGGCCCCCAGTAGCACAGCCGCTGCGGCCCGGCATAAAGCAGATTATGCTCGATCGCGGCGCGCACGCAGGAAGCGGTCGCCTCGGGGCGCAAAGTCAGGCTTTCGCCGTTCAACTCGTCGACGAAAGTATACATTTCCTTCTCGACGATATCGGTCATGGCGCCTATCGAGCGCACGAACAACTCGGTTCGCTCCAGAATGGGCGTGCGGATCGCGCGGTAGCCGTACACTCGCAGCCATGCCCGCGCCGTGTCCTCAAAATGCTCCCACAGGATGGCGTCGTCCGGCAGGACGTCGTTCATCCCGCGGATCGCTTGTATCGGATTGGATTTCACCTGGTAATTCGTGTAGGCAGTAAGCGGTAAGCGGTGAACGGTAAGCGGAATAAGGATAAGGCTCGACTGCCCAGGGCATCCTGCTCACTGCTCACCGCTCGCTGCTCACCTGAAAAATCACGCATGCGCGGTGTCGGGTGCCGACGCTGTTTCGGCAGCTACGGATCTCTTTGAATACTTGTCGATGACGTACTGTTCGACGATCTTCTGGAACTCGCCGGCGATGTCCTCACCCTTGAGCGTCACGGTTTTAGCGCCGTCGACATACACTGGCGCGACGGGGTTCTCACCGGAGCCCGGCAGGCTGATCCCCACGTTGGCATGCTTGCTCTCGCCGGGCCCGTTGACGACACAGCCCATGACCGCAACGTGCATGGTTTCCGCGCCCGGATACCGGTCGCGCCACACCGGCATCTGCGCCCTGAGATAGCTCTGGATGCGGTCGGCGAGCTCCTGGAAGAAAGTGCTGGTGGTGCGGCCGCAGCCGGGACACGCGATCACCATCGGTGCGAAAGACCTCAACCCCATGGTCTGCAGGATCTCCTGCGCCACGATCACTTCCTTGGTGCGGTCGCCCCCGGGCTCGGGTGTCAACGAGATGCGGACGGTGTCGCCTATGCCCTCCTGAAGCAGCACGGACAGCGCCGCCGTCGAGGCGACGATGCCTTTGGAGCCCATGCCCGCTTCGGTGAGTCCCAGATGCAGCGCGTAATCGCAGCGCGCCGCAAGGTCGCGGTAAACCGCAATCAGGTCCTGCACCCCGCTCACCTTGCACGAGAGCACAATCCTGTCATGGGGCAGACCGAGGCGCTCCGCCAGATGCGCGCTTTCCAAGGCGGATGCGACCAGCGCCTTGCGCGTCACGACGGCGGCGTCTTCGGGCTCGCGCAACCGGGCGTTTTCGTCCATCATGCGCGCGAGCAGCTCGGGATCGAGGCTGCCCCAGTTGACGCCGATGCGCACCGGTTTGTCGTACTTGCACGCGAACTCGACCATGGTCGCGAACTGCTCGTCGCGCTTCGCGCCGCGGCCGACATTGCCCGGATTGATGCGCAGCTTCGCCAACGCCGCGGCACAGGCCGGGTGCTGGCTGAGCAGCCGGTGGCCGTTGAAATGAAAATCGCCGACCAGCGGCACGTTGATGCCCATATGATCGAGGCGGTCGCGAATACGCGGCACCTGCGCGGCGGCTTCGGCGTTATTGACCGTCACGCGCACGATCTCGGAGCCGGCGCGCGCGAGTTCGCCGACTTGCCGCACCGTGGCCGCCGCATCGGCGGTATCGGTGTTGGTCATCGATTGCACGAGAACAGGCGCATCGCCGCCGATTACGACATGTCCGACGCGGACCTGGCGGCTCTTGCGGCGTGGCGCGGGACCCGGGGCGCTGTAGCAGTTCATACTAGAAAAAGCATTTCTTTGCGTTCAATTTTTTTGGCTCCGGCTCGTCCGGCATAAGGCTACTCGATAGTGAAGCGCGCGACATCGACCTTGATGTGGCGCTCGAGATCGACCGGGCGGTCATTATAGGTCAGCCGCACTCCGCGCGCATTGCCGACGATCAGCGTGAACGGGGGACTGCCGCTCACCCGCTGCTCGGTGCCGCCCGGGTTGAGGCGGGAGAAAATCGTCTTGCCGCTGCGGTCGCGGATCTGGACCCAGGAATTGTCGTCAAAGACCAAACGCACCTCTCCCTCGCCGGTTTGAGGCTGCGCATCGGACTGCGGCGATGCGGCGGGCAATGGCTTGGGCGCATCGCTCGCGGGCCGCACCGCGGGCTCGCCTGCCGGACCCGACTCTTGCGCTGCAGTCGGCGCGGCCACGGTGTCCGTGGCTGGCGGGACCGCCGGTGCCGGCGTTGCCGGGACGGCAACGGCCGCGGCGGGAACCGCTAAAGGCTTGCTCACCGTCGCCGGCGTCGGCTCGTTCCAATAGAACTCGTACGCGACCAGCCCCGCCGTCAGCAGCAGAGCCGCCAGGAGGTATCTGGGCCAGCGGCGCACCACCGCTGGCGGATAGGGAATGTCCTGCGAAGGCGGCGCCTCGACACGCGCTTGAGGCGCCGCAAGACCGCCTTCGATCGCACGCAGTATGCCATCCGCATCGATTTTGAGCAGCCGCGCATAGTTCCGAATGAAGCCGCGCACGAACACCGGACCGGGCAGCCGGTCGAACGCGCCCGCTTCGAGCGCTTCGACCTGGCTCACGGAGAGCCTGAGCAGGCGCGCAACCTCGGCGACGCCCAGGTTCTGGGCGGCGCGGGCCGCCTTCAGGGCGATGCCGGTTGCGGCGCCGTCGGTCCGCGGTTCCTCTGTCTCCACTACGCTCATTCGTACTGGCCGGCGAGCAGCGCACGCGCTTCTTTCGAATTCGGGAAGTTCCGGCTCAACTGCAGCGCATAGCTCGCCTCGGAATTGCGATCGCCCAGCTTGCGTTCGACGCGCACGCCGAGCCACAGCACCTCGGCATTCGCGGATCCGGTCCGGGCGAAACGGTTGAGGTAAGTTTTCGCCGCCGCATAGTCCCCGCGTGCATAGGCGATGTCCGCGATCTGATACAGCGCCTGCCCCTGGTTGGGCCGCAGCTTAAGCGCCCGCTGGAAATAGTCTTCAGCGCCCGCGGTATCGCCACGCTGGCGCGAACACAAGCCGGCGTTGACGTACGAGCGGTCGGCGTTTCGATACAGCGGATTGCGCAACGCGGCGAGGATGTGCTTGATCCCCTCTTCCTCGCGTCTGCGCTGGCAAAGGAACCAGCCGTAGTTGTTGTTGGCATCGGAATCGAGCGGATTGATGCGCAGCGCCTGCGCGTAGTTCTGTTCGGCGAGCCGGTCCTCTTTGAGTTCGGCGTAGATGAGGCCCGCAACGCTGTAGGCGGGGCCGTAGTTGGCGTCGGAGCGCAGCGCAACGTTGATTTCCTCGACCGCCACGCTCATGTTGCCGACTTCGAAATAACCGGCCGCAAGCTCGGTATGAACGCGCGCCCGCATGCGCACGTCGGTTTCCGATCCGGTCGTGTCGGCATCCGGCCTGACATCGGGCGCGGCAGGTTGCACGGCACAGCCGCCGGCCGCAAGCAGCGTGAGCAGGATCAGGAACTGGCTGAATCTCATTGAGCCGCCTCTGTCAGGGGAACCGCTGATACGCTCGAGTCATGCGCGCGGCGTTGCCTGCGCCGGGTTTTATCCTGCACCTGTCCGGCAAGCTGGCCGCACGCGGCAGCGATGTCCTCACCGCGGGTCTTGCGCACGGTGGTGATGTATCCCGCTTGCATCAGCACGTCGCGGAAACGCCCGATCGTCTCCGGATCAGAGCATGTGTAACCCGAGTTCGGGAATGGGTTGAACGGGATCAGGTTGATCTTGCATGGCACGGGCTTCAATAGCCTTGCCAGCTGCCGCGCCTGCATGACACTGTCGTTGACGCCGGCCAGCATCACGTATTCGAAGGTCACGAAATCGCGCGGCGCTTTCTCGATATAACGCAAGCACGCCGCGAGCAGGTCCTTGATCGGATATTTCCTGTTGATCGGCACCAGTTGGTCCCGCAACTTGTCGTCGGGGGCGTGCAATGAAACCGCGAGCGCCACCGGACATGCCTCACGCAGCCGATCGATCGCCGGCACCAGCCCGGAAGTGCTCAACGTCACGCGGCGGCGCGACAGGCCGTAGGCTGAATCGTCAAGCATCAACTCGATCGCCGCCACCACGTTGTCGAAGTTGGCGAGCGGTTCTCCCATGCCCATCATGACCACGTTGCTGATCGGGCGCTCGGTGACGGGACCGCGGCCCAGGCAACGGTTCGCGTACCACAATTGGCCGATGATTTCCTCCACCGCCAGATTGCGGTTGAAGCCCTGGCGGCCGGTCGAACAGAACGGGCACGCGAGCGCGCAGCCGGCCTGTGACGAGATGCACAAGGTTCCGCGACTGGTTTCAGGAATGAATACCGCTTCGATCGCATTGCCGGTGCCCACGTCCAGCAACCATTTGCGCGTGCCATCGGCAGCGGCTGTATCGCGCAGCACCTTCGGGGCAGCGATCGTCGCGCACTCCTTCAAACGCTCGCGCAGCGCCTTCGACACATCGGTCATCATTTCGAAATCGTCGACTCCGGCGTGGTGAATCCAGCGCAGCAGTTGCCTGGCGCGATAGGGCTTCTCACCCATTTCGGCGCAGAATCCCTCGAGTTGCCGGCTGCCAAGCCCAAGCAGATTGACGGTCATTGCTCGAATCAACGCGAAAAAATTTCCAATGTCGGGAAGAAATATGCGATTTCAACAGCGGCGGTTTGCGGAGAATCCGAGCCGTGCACGGCGTTGGCGTCTATGCTTTGAGCGAAATCCGCGCGAATAGTGCCCTTCGCTGCCTTTCTGGGATCGGTGGCGCCCATCAAATCGCGATTCTTCTGAATTGCGTTATCGCCCTCGAGCACCTGCACCACCACCGGCCCCGACGTCATGAAATCGACCAAGTCATTGAAAAACGAACGCTCCTTGTGCACTGCATAAAAACCCTCGGCCTCGGCGCGCGACAGATACATCATGCGGGCCGCAACGATCTTCAAGCCGCCCCGTTCAAAGCGCGTGTAAATCTGCCCGATCACGTTCTTCGCCACTGCGTCGGGCTTGACGATCGACAACGTGCGTTCCACCGCCATGAAGCTCCCCCGATCTTGCTTGAAATTAACGCGTAAGGATATCACGGTAAGGCTTTGAAATAAAGAGAATTCGCGGCAAATCAGCGAACCGGCAGGCACATCGCAAACCCACCGCAAGGCGGGCGCGGTGGGGCGAATCAGGCGGGAGCTTTGCGCAAGCGCAGACGCTGCCAGAGGTGAATCGGCCCACCGAGCGCCAGGCCGATCAGGTCGGTGATAGTCCCCGGATGCATCAGGGCCAGCCCGGCGCCGGACATCACGACGCGCAACGGCATGGGGAGACGGCCCACCGAACCCCCCCGATCAGGCCAGCCTAGTATCGCGACACCTTAATTTTGAAACATCTCTGTAGATGCGAACGACGTTTCGAAATCAATGATTCGTTGTACTAGCTTGCGGGCTGCGACTCCAGCCCGCCCTTCGGCGGGGCGATCCTCCGGTGGCGCAAGATGCCGACGATCAGCGCCGCCAGCAGGACGGCGCCAGTCGCCGCCGCCACGCGATTGTCCGGATGGAACATCGTAACGAAGGCAAAAAGCGCCATCATGGCCCGCAGCATAATGTCTCCGCCAGGACGCTCAAGCAATCGCCCGAACATTGCAAAGGTAATGCCACAGGTGCTGATCAAAACCAGAGCGGTCGCGAACACCTGCGGCCAGCCCGGATTCACGACGATGTCGGAGCGCGTGAAGATCGCGAAGGTCATCAGCGTGATCGGCAGGCAGATCTTCAGCGCCTCCCACATGGTTCGCATGAACGAGGCCTCGGCGATGCGCGCGGACACGGCCGCCGTCAGCGAGGTCGGCGGCGACAGCCCGCCCCACACCGACAGCAGGAACACGAAGAAATGCGCGACCCAGGGGTTGACGCCGAGCTCGCGCAGCGGCCCCACGATGATGACCGCGCCGACGATATAGGTCGCCGTCGGCGGCAGGCCGGCGCCGACCAGCCAGCCGAAAATGTAGGCCATCAGGATCATCGCGATGATGTTCCAGGCGCCGAGATCGAGGAGCATGGCTCCCATCCGGTTGATGAAGCCGGTGATGGTGAACAGGCCGATCATGATGCCGAGCGTCGCCAGCAGCAGCGTCAGATAGGACGTCATGTCGGCGTGCGTTTCGACGGTGACGCGCACGTTGGCGAACAACGACTCCTTCGCGATTTCCGGATCCTTCAACACGTGCTTGAAGTAGAGGAAAGCGACGAGCAGGAGAACGAACATGAAAATCGCGGCGTAGAGTGCCGCCCGCAGTTCGCTCATGCCGACCCAGCCCATCAGCACGATGAGGAAAATGACGGCGAGGAAGAAAATCGAAGTCTTGATCCGCCCGTAGACCGGTACTTTCGGCGCCGCGACCGCGTCGCGCGGCAACAGGCGGACGCAGAGCAGATAGACAGCCAAGGCCAGCGACCCGTAGTAGACGAACGCGAGCGCGAACCCACGCTTCACCACGTCCCAATACGGCACGCCGAGAAACTCCGACATCAGGAACGCGCCGACACCCATCAAGGGCGGCATGAGGAGGCCGCCCATCGAGGCCGCGGTCTCGATGGCCGCGGCGAAGGTTCCCGGCAGACCATAACGCTTCATCAGCGGAATGGTGATCGTGCCGACCACCACCGCGTTGGCCGAACCCGAGCCGCTGATCATGCCGACCGACAGCGAGCCGAGCACGGCCGTCTGCGGGATCAGTTGCCGCGAGCGGCTGGCGCGTGTCGGCCGAGATCTTGTTCACCAGGTCGGCCGGCATCCCGGCGGATCCCCAGAGCCCGAACCAGAGCCCGAAATTGGAACCAAGATGATCGTCAACCGATGTCGCGCCGCGCCTCGGCGACCACGCGGGCGAGGTCTTCCCGCCGCGCCGGTTCGCTCGGAGCGGTTTCGACCACGGGCAGGTCCTTCGGCGGCGCAATCTCGTTGTGGCGCCGGATGCCCCAGATCAGGGCGGCGAGGGTGATTGCGGCAGTCCCCCAGACCAGTTTGTCGTTCGGGTGGAAGAGCGTGGTGAACGCGATCACCGCGATGAGCAGGCGCGCCAGGACATCACCCTTCCAATTCTCGATGCAGCGCCCGAACATCGCGAAAGCGACGCCGCAGGTGCCGACGGTCACCACGAGGACGTCGCCGATCTGCCCCCAGCCGGGCTTCACCGCCATCGTCGAGCGAGTGAAGATCGCGAACGTCATGAGCGTGATCGGCAGGCAGATCTTCAGCGCCTCCCACATGGTGCGCATGAAGGAGGCATTGGCGATGCGCGCCGACACGGCCGCCGTGAGCGAGGTCGGCGGCGAGAGCTCGCCCCAGACCGACAGGAAGAACACGAAGAAG
>MERI01000242.1 GCA_001772005.1 Betaproteobacteria bacterium RIFCSPLOWO2_12_FULL_62_58
GGCGGCTGGCCGCTGTTCAACATGCACTCGATGGCGGGGCTGATGAACGGCTGGCGCGTCGAATTCCACCTCGACATGCAGGACATAGGCGAACAGGTGTTCGTCAACCCGCCCCGGCCGGAGAACAACATCGTGAAAATTCCCACGGCGCCCGGGCTGGGGCTCACGCCCAACTTCAACGCGCTGAAGGACAGCCGCATCGCGGAGTAAAAGAGCTGATTCAGCCGCCCATCCCCCATCCCATGCCCTTCCCCTGCAAGCGAGGGAAGGTGCGCCGGAGCGTGGAACAGGGGCCCCATTCATGGGGATGTGACCGTGAAGGCGCACATAAGAACGCGGAGACTCGCGGCGCTGCATCCCGCTGCGGGGTCGCATCCATCGTCCAAGGCCGACGGAACCTGCTCCGCCCTCCGCGGGCGCATCTCGAGCCTCCCCTCTCCACGCGGGGAGAGGGGTCGGGGGTGAGGGCCGAACGCCGATTCACGCCGATAAAATCAACACGAGTGCCTCAACGCAAAGAACGCAAAGGAAACGCAAAAGACGCAAAGGAAATGAAACCTAGCGATATTTCTTGTTCTGCTTTGGCCTTGTGTTTTCCTGGCGTCCTTGGCGGTGAATGGTCTTTTGGCTTTTTTGATCGGCGTTCATCGGCGGTTTAATGCTTCCGGTAGAATTCCGCTTCCCGGATTTCATTTCATTCCATCCGGGCTACGTTAATGATTCGGTAGGCCGGGGTGCGCGGAGCGTTCCCCGGCGTTCATTGTCAGGTAGCCGCCGGCGCGGCAACCTGACCTACGCTACACGCGACTGTCCATCATGGATGAATCGTTTTCGCTCACCGCGCTTTTCACCAGCAGTTTTCTCGCCGCCACGCTGCTGCCCGGCGGCTCCGAGGTCGTGCTGTTCGGCGTGCTCAAGCTCCACCCCGAGCAGTATTGGCCGGCGCTGGGCGTGGCGACGCTCGGCAACACGCTGGGCGGCATGTCTTCATACCTGATCGGCCGCATCATTCCGCAAGCCAGACCCCTCAAGGGCCTCGACGCCGTGCGCAAGTACGGCTCTCCCACGTTGTTGCTGTCCTGGGTGCCGATCATCGGCGACCCGTTGTGCGTGGCGGCGGGCTGGCTCAGACTCGACCCCTGGCTGTCGGCGCTCTTCATCGCGCTCGGCAAGTTCGCGCGCTACTGGATCATCGCCGCGGCTGCAGCTCCGTAAGCGGTGAGCAGCGAGCGGTAAGCGGCCAAGACGTTTAACCTGGATTATTCACACCCACTCCATCGAGCAAGACAGGCTGTGTGGGAGCGGGCTTGTGGGAGGGGGCTTGCCCCCGATGATCGCCAGCAAGCTGGCTCCCACAAATATGAATAATCCGGGTTAACCGCTCACTGTTCACCGCTCACGCTTCATGCCGCGATGCAGTAAAATCAATCCCTCCTGTCGCCACCGGGTAGCATCACCGAAATGACCGCCCGCCTGCGGGAAATCCCCTATAACTACACCTCGTTCTCCGATCGCGAGATCGTGATCCGCCTGTTGGGCGCGCCGCTGTGGGATGTGCTCAACGAGCTGCGCAGCCAGCGGCGCACCGGTCGCTCGGCGAAAATGCTCTATGAGGTGCTGGGTGATATCTGGGTGGTCGCGCGCAACCCGTACATCCAGGACGATCTGCTGGCCAACCGCAAGCGGCGCGCAGCGCTGGTCGCCGACATGCGCGGGCGTCTTGACGAGATCGAGGCGCGGCGCACCAACCAGGACGAGCGCGTCACGGCGCTGCTCAAGGCGGCGCACGCCGCGGTAAACGCTTTTGATTCGGAGTTCGAAGACACGCTGAAGTTGAGGCGCCGCGTGTCGAACCGCCTGGCGCGCGTCACGCGCCGCGACAACATCCAGTTCGACGGGCTCGCGCGCGTGTCGCACGTCACCGACGCCACAGACTGGCGCGTGGAATATCCATTCGTCGTGATCCACCCGGATACCGAGGAGGAAGTCGCGCCCGTTGTCGAAGCCTGCATCGAACTCGGGCTCACCATCATTCCGCGCGGCGGCGGCACCGGCTATACCGGGGGCGCCATTCCGCTCACCAAAATCTCGGCGGTGATCAACACCGAAAAACTCGACGATCTCGGCGCCATCGAACACGTCAGACTGCCGGGCGTTGACAGGGAGTATGCGACTATCCGCTGCGGCGCAGGCGCGGTCACCAGGCGCGCAATGGAAGCGGCAGAGGCGGCGGGATTGGTGTTCGCATGCGATCCGACGTCGGCCGATGCCTCCTGCATCGGCGGCAACGTCGCCATGAACGCCGGCGGCAAGAAGGCGGTGCTGTGGGGCACGGCGCTCGACAACCTTGCTGCATGGCGCATGGTGACCCCCGCAGCGGAGTGGATGGCGGTCGAGCGCCTCGACCACAATCTCGGCAAGATTCACGAGGTCGAAACCGCGCGCTTTCGCATCACGCGGTATGCCGCGGACGGCAAGACCCCGCGCGGTAACTCCGAAATTCTGGAAATCCCCGGATCGCGGTTCCGCAAGACCGGACTCGGCAAGGATGTCACCGACAAGGCGCTGGGGGGGCTGCCCGGCGTGCAGAAGGAGGGCTGCGACGGCATCATCACCCAGGCCACTTTCATCCTGCACAAGATGCCGCCCTTCATCCGCACCGTGTGCCTCGAGTTCTTCGGCGAGGTGCGCGAGGCGGTGCCCTCGATCGTCGAAATCAAGCAATATCTCGATCGACATCCCGCGGCGATCCTCGCCGGGCTCGAGCATCTGGACGAGCGCTATCTGAAAGCGGTCGGTTACGCGACCAAGGCGCGCCGTTCCGGCCGGCCCAAGATGCTGCTGGTCGGCGATATCGTGGGCGACGACGAGAACGCGGTGGCCGAAGCGGCCTCGCAGGTGGTGCGCATCGCCAATGCGCGCGCGGGCGAAGGCTTCATCGCGGTGAGCAGCGAGGCGCGCAAGAAATTCTGGCTCGACCGCGCACGCACAGCCGCGATCGCTCGGCACACCAACGCCTTCAAGATCAACGAGGACGTGGTCATTCCGCTGGCGCGGCTCGGCGATTACTCGGACGGCATCGAGCGCATCAACATCGAGCTCTCGATCAAGAACAAGTTGAAGCTCCTGGATGCGCTGGAGCAATTCCTGGAGGGCGATCTGCCGCTCATCCAGCACGACGAGGCGGTTTCCGCTGCAGAGCTGATCGACGACCGGGTGCAGCGCGCAGCCGCCCCGATCGCGGAAACGCGCGCCCGCTGGCGCTGGCTGCTCGATAACCTCGACGCGCCCCTGAAAGAACTCAACGATGAACGCGGAACGATGAACGATGAACGGGAAGGAGCAGAAGTCGAGCCTTCAAGATTTTATTCATCGTTCATCATTCATCATTCATCGTTCGCAGCAGGTGGAACAATGTTCCACCTGCTGCAGGACCACACCCTCCGCGTCTCATGGAAGAGCGAGGTGCGCGCGCAGCTTGTGGATATCTTCAGCGGGCGGCAGTTCCAGAAGGTGGTGGAGCAGATCGACGCCGTGCACCGGTCGGTGCTGCGCGGCCGCGTGTTCGTGGCGCTGCATATGCACGCCGGCGACGGCAACGTGCACACCAATATCCCGGTCAACTCCGACAACTACGAGATGCTGCAGGAAGCGAGTCACGCGGTGGCGCGCATCATGCGGCTCGTCGTGTCGCTGAACGGCGTGGTTTCGGGCGAGCACGGCATCGGCATCACCAAAATCGATTTTCTCGATGCCGGGAAAATCGACGAATTCAAAGCGTACAAGCAGAAGGCGGATCCCGAAGGGCGGTTCAACAAGGGTAAGCTGTTCCCTGAGGCAAACCTGAACGATGCCTATACGCCGAGCTTCGCGCTGCTCGGGGCCGAAAGCCTGATTCTCGAACAATCCGAAATCGGCACGATTTCGGATTCAATCAAGGACTGCCTGCGCTGCGGCAAGTGCAAACCGCTGTGCGCCACCCACGTGCCGCGCGCGAACCTGCTCTACAGCCCGCGCAACAAGATCCTCGCCGCGAGCCTCTTGATCGAGGCCTTCCTCTACGAGGAGCAGACGCGGCGCGGCATCTCGCTCGAGCACTTCGACGAGTTTTCCGACGTCGCCGATCATTGCACGGTGTGCCACAAGTGCGCGAACCCGTGCCCGGTCGACATCGATTTCGGCGACGTCTCGATCGCCATGCGCAACTTCCTGCGCCGGCACGGCAAACGCAGATTCAACCCCGGCACGTTCGCGTCCATGCTGTTTCTCAACGCCACCGACCCGCGCGCCATCAACCTCGCGCGCAAGCTGATGATCGGGTGGGGCTACGGGGCGCAGCGGCTCGCCCACCGCGCGGCACGGGCCCTCGGTTTCACGGGCGGGCAGACCCGGCATCCTCCGGCCACCGTCGGGCGCGCGCCGCTCACGGCGCAAGTGATTCACTTCATCAACAAACCGATGCCGGGCGGACTGCCGAAGCAGGCCTCGCGCGCGCTGCTCGACATCGAGGATGCGCGCATCGTGCCGGTCATCCGCGATCCACGAAAAGTGAACGACGATTCCGATGCGGTGTTCTATTTTCCGGGCTGCGGTTCGGAGCGGCTGTTCAGCCAGGTGGGGCTCGCAACGCAAGCCGTGCTGTTCGAGACCGGTGCGCAGACGGTGCTGCCGCCGGGCTATCTGTGCTGCGGCTATCCGCAGACCGCGGCAGGTGAAGCCGAAAAAGGACAGGCGATCACCACCGCCAACCGCGTGCTCTTCCACCGCGTCGCGCACACGCTCAACTACCTCGATATCAAGACCGTCATCGTGTCGTGCGGCACGTGCATGGATCAGTTGCAGAAGTACGAGTTCGACAAGATCTTTCCCGGCTGCCGGCTGCTCGACATCCACGAGTATCTGCTTGAAAAAGGCGTCAAGCTCGACGGCGTGAAGGGCGTGCGTTATATGTACCACGACCCCTGCCATACGCCGATGAAGACCCATCAGCCGCTCAAGGTCGTCAACGAACTGATGGGCACGGAAGTCAGGCTCAACGAGCGCTGCTGCGGCGAAGCGGGGACGCTGGCGGTGACGCGCCCCGACGTCGCGACCCAGGTGCGCTTCCGCAAGGAGTTGGAAATGCGCAAGGGCGCGAAGCAGTTGCGCAAAGACGGCTTCGACGGCGCCATCAAGGTGCTTACGTCCTGCCCTTCGTGCCTGCAGGGCCTGGCACGCTACGACGATGACGCCGGCACCCGGGCCGACTATATCGTCGTCGAAATGGCGAACCGGCTGCTCGGTCCGAACTGGATGGCGGACTACGTCGAGCACGCGAACCGCGGCGGCATCGAGCGGGTGCTTCTGTGACAAGCAAATGGACAGGATATGGCTTTTGATCTTGTCCACGCAGGCTTGAACGACACGACGGAATTCTTCTCTCCCGACTACCTGACGGCGCGCGAGCGGTTTCGCGCCGCCGCGCAGGCCGCCGGCGCCGCGTTGCACGCGCTCGCGCTCGATGCCACGGGGCCCGGCGGCGAAGCATTGACGATCGACATCGCTTGGCTCGGCGCCCAGCGGGCGCGCAAGATCGTGCTCCATACGAGCGGCCTGCACGGCGTGGAGGCGTTCGCCGGCTCGGCAATCCAGCGAGTTTCCGCGCGGCCTGTTCTTCGGCGGCAGCGAGTTGCAACAGGGGCCGCGCCGCTGTGTCGAATGGCTCGGGCGGAACCTGTCGTGCGCGCAATACGTGTTTGCGCTCGACGTGCACACCGGCCTCGGCCGGTGGGGAGAAGATACATTGCTGCCGGAGCCCGGCGCCGGCGCAACCTCCAGCGCGCGCCTGGGTACGGCGCTCGATAAGACATTGACCGACGTCACCCGTGATGACACTGTGGCCTACGTGATCCGCGGCGGCATGGGCAGCATGCTTCCCCGCGCTCTGCCCGGCGTCGCTATCGATTTCGTGCTGCAGGAACTGGGCACGTATCCGCCGCTCGCTGTCTTTCACGCGCTGCGCGAGGAAAACCGCTGGCATCATCACGGCAGCGGCAGTCTCGACCATCCGGCGAAACAGCGCCTGCGCGAGGCGCTCTGC
Organism: Betaproteobacteria bacterium RIFCSPLOWO2_12_FULL_62_58; assembly: GCA_001772005.1. Lineage (GTDB taxonomy): Bacteria > Pseudomonadota > Gammaproteobacteria > Burkholderiales > SG8-41 > DSOT01. The sequence goes on from MERI01000242.1 coordinate 6,080, forward strand.
CCAACCGCGCCGCGATGGCGTGCGCGGGTCGTGGGGAAAGGGGTTGGGCTGGTCCGCGCGGCTGCCGACTGGACGTTTAAAAGCCGTGAAGGATGAATGAGTGAAAAATGTGAATTACTTCCGGTGGTTCGCCCGTCTTTTTGAAGTTGTGGGTGACTTAATTCACGTGCACACCGCGTCCAGTTCAGCTAATCTTTTGATCGCGGACGAATGCGCTTTGTCTCAGACCCGTTCGAGATCGCGTCCGGACAATGCCTGCAGCCGTCTCCAATTTGCATAGGAACCACAAGATGAGCACACAGCCGCTTACCTCTCCCGAATCGCAGCGCACGCTGCAGTTCACCGACGGCGCGGATTGCAAGCGCTGGATCGAAAAGCTTCCGCTTGCGAATATCCAGCAGGCGCAGCGGGTGTTGACCGCGCAGTGCGCCGCTCTTAATGCCGCCGAGATACCGGCGCTCGAACGCCTCAAGATCCTGGAGGCACTGAAAGAGTCGGTCGCCTTCGTGCAAAGCGAGTCGGCGAACGGCTACGCGGGAAAGGCGCTGCCGCTGGAAGCCGGCGAGTCGGCGGTGTGGGCCGGCGTGATCGAGTTGTGGGAGGAAATCAACCACAACTATCAGCAATGCCTGAAAGCCTATCGGGAGGGCGATCTCGCCATTGCGCCCCATGCGCCGCTGATCACGATGCGTTGCCTGCGTGCGCTTGGCTGCGAGATGCTCGACTACTACCGCGTCTACCGCCGGCCGCCGGGCGTGCTCTGGCGCGCGCTGCACGATCTTTATTCGTTTGCCGAACAACACGGGTTCACGCGCATTCGCGTCCAGGACAGCTTTGCGCAACGTGACCCCGACTCGAGTTGCGCTGAAACCTACGCGCAGGCGCTGCTCGCGCATCTCGCCAATCCCTATGCGCTGTCCACGCGGCAGTTGGCCTTCATGCAACGCTGGGTCGAGAAGTGGGCGACGCTGGTCGGCCTCGTTGCCCAACCCCTGCCGGCGAGTGCGATGCCCGCGCTCGCGGTCGATCTCGGCGGCAGCGCCGGCATCGAGTTTGCAGGCGACCTCGAACCCGGGCCGAACCTGCGTTATGTTGACCTCGAACAGCTGTCGAAGACGTTGCGCCAGACGATTACCCTGCTCAAGCAAGGGCAGACACCGGCCCAGCTCGGGCTGGGCGAGCACGCGCGTCAGCCGGGCTGCGAAAATCTGCTGATGCTGCTGTACGTGCAGTGGTGCCGCGCCGGCACCGGCCGTGGTGAGGAACGGCAACAGGCCGAAGAACGGGTCGGCGTCTGTTTCGGCATCTCCGCCGCGCACTTCCACGTCAGCGGCGGCCGCGGGTTCCGTCAGCCGGGCGAACTGACCTCAAGTGAGAAGCGGGATCTCGATACCTATGGCTACATCATGCGCACCCACCACGAAGTCGACGGGAAAGACGAAAACCGGTTTGAGACGTGGCAGATCATCAATCAAAGCGCTTCCGGCTTCATGTGCATACTGCGCGAACCCGACAGCCGGGTGCGAATCGGCCACAACCAGCTCATCGCCGTGCGCCGTACGGACAGCAAGCAATTCCAACTCGGCATGGTACAGTGGCTGAGACTGGAAGAAGACCGGGAGTTGTGCTGCGGCGTGCGCGTGTTCCCGGGCACGCCGCAGGCGGTTGCGGTGCGGCCTTCCAATTTCAGCCCGGCTGACAGCCGTTACGAGCGTGCGCTGTATCTGCCGGAAGTGCCGGCGGCCGCCGCGCCCGCCACACTGATCCTGCCACCGGGCTGGTTCCAGAACGGGGCATTCGTCGAGGTGTTTTCGGACCGCAAGCAGGTGGCGAAACTGCTCAACCTGCTCGAGATGGGCGGCGACTTCGACCGCTGCACGGCTACCCTGATCTGATTCGGTTATGATGCATATCCCCGATCGCGTGGCACGTGACAATGGCCGGACTCCATAAAGCGCCGCCGCAACCGACTGAAATCAAGCTGCACCAGAAATCGCGCGTCCTCGAAATAGCCTATGGCGACGGCAAGGCATTCCAGTTGCCGTGCGAGTTTCTGCGCGTCTATTCGCCCTCGGCCGAGGTACGCGGCCATGGCCCGGGGCAGGAAGTGTTGCAGGTTGGCAAGAAAAACGTCGAGATCACCAAGATCGAGCCCGCCGGCAGCTATGCGATCCAGTTCGCTTTCTCCGGCGGCCACGACACGGGCATTTACTCTTGGGACCTGCTCTACGATTACGGCTTGCGCCAGGAAGAAATGTGGCAGCATTATCTGAAGCGCATGGAAGAGGCGGGTGCAAGCCGCGAACCGGCGAGAAGCAAGTGAATGAGTGAATGTGTGAAATGAGTGAAGCCCCCTTACCCTACCCTCTCCCCCGGCGACGGGGGAAAGGGCTTTCGCCTCTTCACTCCTTCACTCGTTCACGCCTTCACCGACCAAGATGACCAAGACCACCGATTTCGGCTTTCAGAAAGTCGCCGAGGACGAAAAGGCGCGCAAGGTCGCAGGCGTGTTTGATTCGGTCGCCGGGCGCTATGACCTGATGAACGACCTGATGTCGGCAGGGCTGCACCGGCTATGGAAGCGTTTTGCAGTCGCGCAAAGTCTCGTTCGGCCGGGCGACCGCGTGCTCGATATCGCCGGCGGCACCGCCGACCTCGCGCGCCTGTTCGCACGCCGTGTAGGCGCGAGCGGCGCGGTCGTGCTGACCGACATCAATGGCGCGATGCTGAGAATCGGGCGCGATCGGCTGCTCGACGACGGCATCATCGTGCTGGTTGCGCAGTGCAACGCGGAAAAGCTGCCGTTTCCGAGCGACAGTTTCCACTGCGTGAGCGTCGCATTCGGACTGCGGAACATGACGCACAAGGACACCGCGCTCACCGAAATGCGGCGCGTGCTGAAACCCGGCGGCCGGCTGCTGGTGCTCGAATTCTCCCGGATGTGGAAACCGCTCGCGCCGTTCTACGACGCCTATTCGTTCCAGGTCCTGCCGCGCCTCGGCAAGCTGATCGCCAACGACGCCGACAGCTACCGCTACCTGGCGGAATCAATCCGGATGCACCCCGACCAGGAGCAACTCAAGCAGATCATGGAACGCGCCGGTTTCGAGCGGGTCGAATACTTCAACCTCGCCGCCGGAATCGTGGCGCTGCACAGAGCGTATAAATTCTGATCGCTCAAGCAGCGGGTGGTGCGGCGGCCGGGAATAAGAACGGCAGCAGAAGCGTTTACCTGATAGGCGGGCAAGCCATGCCTCGAACCTGGAGGAACGCGTATGAAGCGGTCCCTTTTCCTTGCGGCGACGCTGCTCGCGGCCTGCGCGAGTCCTCTGCCTCAAACACCGCCTGCGGGAACGCCCGCCACCGTGACAGCACCCGGGATCAGGGTCGGGGATACTTGGACCTACCGTGTGCGCGATGGCTACACCGGTTTAGAGCGCGGAAACCAGAGCTATCGGGTCGTGGATGCGAGCCCCGACCGTATCAGCGTTGCCGTCTCAGGTGGAGGCCGCCTGGATGAAACTCACGTCTACGACCGCGAGTGGAGCTGGCTGAGGCATCCGGCAACCAACCTGCAGACCTTCGATTACAGCCCCGCCTACGCGGCCCTGGCGTTTCCGCTCGCTGCCGGCAAGCGCTGGCATGCGCGGGTAATGGCGACCGATCCGAGGGACGGCCGGCGCTTTCCGGTATGGATCGACGGCGCCGTGCTCGGCTGGGAGCGGATGAAGGTGCCGGCCGGCGAGTTCGACGCACTTAAGATCGAGCGGATCGTCTATCTCGAATACTGGGAACACGCGGTCCGGGGCCGGAGTGTAATCCGCGAGTACGAGTGGTACGCGCCGGCCGCGAAACAGTCCGTCAGGCGCGAAGCGTCATCTCAGTATCTGAGCTACCTGGCTGGCGGCGGGAGTGATTCCGGGTTCCTTCACGTCAAAGGCAGGGACGACGGCAGCGGGCCGCGGTACGTGCTAGACGACTGGCTGATTTACGAGCTGGTGAGCCTCTCGGTGCGCTAAACGGCCCGGCGCCACGGCCTCTGAACGTATATCACAAGAAACGCACAACATCGCGCCGGCCGCCTGCGAGGTCAGATCCCCGAAAAATCTCGGGACCGCTTTTTCGGCGGTCCTGCTCCGCGTTGCGTCAGTCCCTGCGCCGCGCTCCGGCGCGCCCCCTAACAGGCTGAAAAAACTGCGATTCCGTCGAACCTGGCCGATGGTAGCGGGCAGCGTCTGGGTACCGGGTATAATGGTCCTGTAGCACAACCTCCAGGAGGGCCCATGAAAAGACTATTTTCGATCATGATGGCGCTGATCGGCGTCAGCATGGCCGCGGTCGACGCAGATGCCGCGCGTTTAGGCGGCGGCAGGAACGTCGGCATGCAGCGCGGATCCATCAGTCAACAGCAGGCCGCGCCGAAAGCGCCGGCGCAACAGCAGCAGGCCGCGCCCAACGCCACGACTACGCCGGCGCAGCAACCCAGCGGCGCCAGCAAGTGGCTCGGCCCCCTGGCCGGGCTTGCACTGGGCGCCGGGCTCGCCGCGCTGTTTCTTAACAACGGCTTCGCTGGGGCACTGGCCGGCATCCTGATGATCGTGGCGATCATCGCCGCGGTGATGTTCGTGGTGCGCATGCTGCGCGGGAGGAGCGCAACCGCGCCAATCCAGTACGCGGGGGCGGGCGCCCAAGGCGGCAGTCAGCCTTCCGGCGTGCCGCTATTCGGCGGTGGCGCTGCGGCCCATTCGGTCGCGGCAACGACCAGCCGCTGGCCGGCGGGATTCGATGCCAATGAGTTCGTCCGCCACGCCAAACTGAATTTCGTGCGCATGCAGGCCGCGCATGACGCGAAAGACCTGTCGACGATGCGCGACTTCCTGGCGCCCGATCTCTACCGGGAAATCGAGACCGACGTCCGCGCCACGGGCGTTTCAGCGCAGAAGACCGAGGTTGTGACGCTCGACGCCGAGGTGCTCGATGTCGCCACGGAGAATGATCTTTATGTGGTAAGCGTCCGATTCTCGGGCCTCATCCGCGAGACCGCCGGCGAAGCGCCGCAGGAATTCAGCGAGATCTGGAATCTCGAGAAACCGCTCAACGGCCGCAGCGGCTGGCTGGTCGCCGGCATCCAGCAGAACTGATCGACGCCTCTTACGCAAAACTCCCGGGCTTCAAACCCGGGAGTTTTTTGTTTACAAACTGGCCGGCTTTCTGTGCCATGCTCGAACCGTTCGCTTCCTCGTCGCTCAACCATCTGCTGCGCCGCAATACTTGGGCGCTGGGTCGGCTCAAACCCTGCGCCGGGAAAACCGCCAAGTTTGATTGCGGGCCTGTCGGTGTCGTGCTTACCGTGCTGGACAGCGGGGAAGTCACGGCCGCTGCGCCGGCAGCAGCGCCGGACACGACGGTCAGACTCACGCCCGGTCTGATGTTGCGCGTGCTGGCGCGCGATGAGACGGTGTGGAATGAAATCGGGATCCAGGGCGACACCGAATTCGCCACGGTCATCAACCACCTCTTCCGCAACCTGCGCTGGGACATCGAGGAAGACTTGAGCCGCGTGTTCGGCGACATCATCGCCCACCGCATGGTGCGGACCGGCACGACGCTCGATCGGTGGCGTGCGCAAAGCTTGGACAACCTCGCCCGCTCGTTCGCCGAGTACTGGACCGAAGAGCAGCCGCTCATCGCCCGCGCGCGCGATGTCGCGCACTTCAACCGTGACGTCGATCAACTTCGCGACGACGTCGCGCGTTTCGAGAAACGCCTGGAACAAATTCTGAACCGCCAAGTCGTCGAGGACGCCAAGAAAAGCTAAAACCCTCAATCCCTGCATGCGTTTGTTTCGATTGCTGAAAATCGCCCGCGTCAGCCTGCGCTTCGGCCTTGACGAGTTCTTTCTCGGCCACGAGCGCGTGCGGGGGCTGCGCACGGCGTTGAACGCTCTGCTGTTCTGGCGGCGGCTTGAGCGCCCCCGCGCCGAGCGCTTGCGCTTGGCGTTGGAAGCGCTCGGGCCGATTTTCGTGAAGTTCGGCCAGGTGCTGTCCACGCGCCGCGACCTGCTGCCGACCGACATCGCCGACGAACTCGCCAAGCTGCAGGACCAGGTGCCGCCGTTTCCCGCCGCGCAGGTGGAGGCGACGCTTTCCCGCGTTTACGGCAGAACGGTCGGGCGGGTGTTCGGCGCGTTCGAGCGCGAGCCGGTCGCGAGCGCCTCCGTCGCGCAGGTCCATCTGGCCAGTCTGCCCGACGGCACCGAAGTCGCAGTCAAGGTGCTGCGTCCGGGTATCGCCAAAGTGATCGCCAACGATCTGGCGTTGCTCGACGTAGGCGCAACCCTGATCGAGCTGCTGTGGGCCGACGGCAGGCGCCTGAAACCGCATGAAGTTGTCGCCGAATTCGCGCGGCATCTCGAAGTCGAGCTCGATTTGATGCGGGAAGCGTCGAATGCGAGTCAGTTGCGGCGCAATTTCGAGGGATCCTCCCTGCTGCTGGTGCCCGAGGTCTACTGGGACTACTGCTCGAGCGAAGTGATGGTGATGCAGCGCATGCACGGCACGCCGGTGTCCCAGGTTGCGGCGCTGCGCGCCCAGGGCGTGGACATTCCCAAGCTGGCGCGCGCCGGCGTCGAGATCTTTTTCACGCAGGTGTTTCGCGACGGCTTTTTCCATGCCGACATGCACCCCGGCAACATCTTCGTCACACCGCAAGGCCAGTACATCGCGCTCGACTTCGGCATCATGGGCGCGCTGACCGAGGTCGACAAAAATTACCTCGCCCAGAACTTTCTCGCCTTTTTCCGGCGCGACTACCGGCGCGTCGCAGAAGCGCACATCGAATCCGGCTGGGCGCCCAAGGACACGCGCGTCGACGAATTCGAAGCCGCGATCCGCACCGTGTGCGAGCCGATTTTCGACAAACCGCTCAAGGAAATCTCCTTCGGCAGGCTGCTGCTGCGGCTGTTCCAGACCTCGCGCCGCTTCAATATCGAGATCCAGCCGCAGCTCGTCATGCTGCAGAAAACCCTGCTCAACATCGAGGGCCTCGGACGCGACCTCGATCCCGAACTCGATTTGTGGGTGACGGCCAAACCCTTTCTCGAGCGCTGGATGTCGGAGCGCGTGGGCTGGCGGGGGCTGCTACGGCACCTGCGCCAGGAGGCGCCGTATTGGACCACCATGCTGCCGCAACTGCCGCGGCTGCTGCACCAGGCGCTCTCGCAGCAGGCGAGCCCGCGGTCCGCCGAGGACGCTGCGGCGCTGCTGCGCGAACGACGACGCCAGACGCGAATTCTCGCGGCGATCGCGGTGCTGCTTGCGCTGCTCGTTGCCGCCGTGATCTGGGCCCCACGCTAGGAAGCCCACCGCGCCAGGGTTGAATCGTATAATGCGCGCTCCCGGGCGCGGCGCGCCAGGCTGGAGGATGTTCGCCATGCTGCTGTGGTTCGTGATCGCCTACCTTGTGGTCTCAATTGCGCTCGGTCTTGTCGCCGCGACGCGGGTGCACAGCGCCAAGGACTACATCACTGCCGGCCGGCATCTGCCCATCTACGTCGTGTTCGCCACGGTATTCGCCACGTGGTTCGGAGCGGAAACCGTGCTCGGCATCTCCGCCACGTTCCTCCGTGAAGGCATGAGCGGCCTGGTGTCCGACCCCTTCGGCGCGTCGTTATGCCTGGTTCTGGTCGGCCTGTTCTTCGCGCGGCCACTCTACCGCATGAACCTGCTCACCATCGGTGACTTCTACCGCCAACGCTACAACCGGCCGGTCGAACTGGTGACCAGCATCTGCATTGCGCTGTCTTACCTCGGCTGGGTGTCGGCGCAGGTGACGGCTCTCGGACTGGTGTTTAACGTGCTCTCCGAAGGCGCGATCTCCCCGGCCGCGGGCATGGTGATCGGCGCGGGCGTGGTTCTGGTCTATACGTTGTTCGGCGGCATGTGGTCGGTGGCGGTCACTACTTTCGTGCAGATGATCATCATCGTGGCGGGCTTGTTCTACATCGTGTGGCTGATCGCCGACATGGCGGGCGGGGCGGCGACGGTGATCAGGCACGCCGCCGCTCGTGACAAATTCGACTTTCTGCCCAGGCTCGCGGTGACTGACGTCGTGGCGTTTATCGCGGCGATGATCACCATGGGATTGGGCTCGATCCCCCAGCAGGACGTGTTCCAGCGCGTGAATTCCGCCCGGACTGAATCCACTGCCGCCTGGGGATCGATACTCGGCGGCTCGGCCTATTTCCTGTTCGCCTTCGTGCCGTTGTTCCTGGCCTACGCCGCTACGCTCATCGATCCGAAGATGGTCGCAGGATTGATGGAAAAGGACTCGCAACTGGTCGTGCCCCGGCTGATTCTGGACCATCTGCCCTTGTACGCCCAGATCGTGTTTTTCGGCGCACTGCTATCGGTAATCATGAGCACGGCGAGCGGCACGCTGCTCGCGCCGTCGGCGACCATCTCCGAGAATGTGCTGAAGGGCCTGTTCAAGGACATGAACGACCAGCAGTTCCTGTGGATGAACCGCGCGGTGGTCGTGTGCTTCACCGTGGTCGTCACCGGCTACGCCATTACCACCGACGCTACCATTCACAAGATGGTGGAAAACGCCTACAAGGTAACGCTGGTCGCGGCATTCACGCCACTCGTATCCGGGCTCTACTGGAAGCGCGCCACCACCCAGGGCGCGGCCTGGGCCATCGTCGGCGGGCTGGGCACCTGGATCGCGCTGGAGCTTGCTGCGCCGGAGGGTGTATGGCCGCCGCAATTCGTCGGTTTCCTGGTGAGCATTGCGGGCATGGTCGCCGGCTCTCTCGCCCCGCAATGGTACGGTGTGGTCAAAGCGCAGCTCCGCCCGGCGTAGCGCGCCGGCGTCGGCGGCCATGTTGCTCCCCGTCGCCGTCATCGCCCATCTCGTCATCGCGCTTGCCATCGGATGCCGCGGCAATTGCGCGACGCAGCAACGATAATCCGGCGCACCCGGAGACCCCGGAGGCACATCCATGCTCTCAGCCACTGTGGCGTTGCGGTGGTACTTCTGGTTCAAGGTTGCGGTGTTCGCGCTGCTGGCGTGCAATGCAGCGCTGTTCTTGCTCGCGGGCACGTCCAGCGAAGCCCTGGACACACTGGCGTGGCTGGTCCTGTTGGCCCTTTTTGCACTGGAGACCGGGCACGGCGACCGGCTTCGCGGCAGGTACGCCGCGGCCGTTGTCCGTGGCGCCCGGTTGGCCGCCGCTGCGGCGGTCGGCGCGGCCGCACTCGGCTACGTGTATGAAGGCGAGTGGCTTGATGCGGTCAACAGCGGGTTGTGGATCGGAGTGGTGGTGCTCCTGGAGTTCGAGGTGCGATACCCGCGCGCCGTGGATCGGCAGCGGGCGTGGTTTGCGGGTGTCGCGACAACGCTCTACGCGGGACTGGGTGCACTGGCGCTGGTGTGGGCATGGCGGGGCGAATGGTTCGACGCTTATGATGCGCTGTTGTGGCTCATCGCGTTTGTGACGATCGAAATCGACGTGCTGCAAATTTCCCGCGTGCAACATCCCGGCGCCGGTGCCGATATCCTGAAGTCGCTGTGACGAAGCCATGATGCGGCACGAGCCCGAGGTTTGTTCCGATCACTTCCGCACGGCGTTTTCACGACGTGAATTGCCGCTGGAACTCAGCGACGAAGCGACTGAGCTCCGATTCCGGCAGGTGATTGATCCCCGCCGCGCCCTTGCGCCCGCCGCCGCTCCGGAATCTCTGGCACAGATCGTCCGCGCCAAAAGGTTTCTCCTGCGCGGCGCGCACGCTCACGAGGTAGCCGCCGCTCTTTTTCACCAGCACTGCGTGCGCGCGCCCCGGGTGCCGCTGCGCAAGGTCGTTGCTGAAGGGCCCGCTCACGCGCCGGCTCCACGCCGCATCGGGCAGGACGAATACTGCGCATTTCCCGTTCTGCATTTCCGGTTTGACGCTTTCAACCCGGTAAAGATCGTCCCGATAGGCGTTTTTCAACACGTCGAAAACGGGTTCGTCGTCCATGAACTCGCGCGGATCGCGATAATGGCTCAGCGTTTCAAAGAGATCCGCCGGATGATAGTGCAGGTCATCCACGGTTTCGCCGTAAGCGTTGTAGTTGACGCACTCCCCGAGTTCGCGCAGCCGTTCGATCTCGGCGGGCCCGAGCTGCAACAGCTCGGCGGCGCGGCGCGCCGACTTGAAGAGGTTGTCGCCAAACGCCGCGACCACCGCCCAGATGCGCTGCCGCCCCGACAGATACCGGTCCACGAGGAGACTCGTGCAGACATCAGGCGCCGTGTCGATGAAGGTCCTGAGGTTGGGATGCTGCGGAATCTCGCCGGCGCTGTGATGATCGAAATAGCGGCAGCGGGCGCCGCGCTCCAGCGCGCGCATCACGGCGCGTGCATTGGTCTTAAAGGACACATCGAGTACCGTGAGTTCGTCGCCGCTTGCCGGCTCGACACGCTCCACCAACGCGATGTCGCGCTTCACCCCGGTGACGAGCACGCTTGCGCGCGGCTCTTCGAGCCTGAGTTGCTGCAACGCACAGATGCCGTCGGCGTCGCCGTTGAAGATGTCATAGAATTGCATGGTAGGTGAACTCGATCCTGTCCACGTATGGCGCCGATGACGCGACTTGCCGCATCTGCGCGCCACCGCGAATTCGAGGGCGACGCCCGTTTGCGCGCGCGCCTCAATTCGCCGATTCGAGGTTATGATGCCGGTCATGGAGCGCGGCACGGAACCTGATCGAGAGACACGACCCGCGCACGGGTCGCAACGCGGATTGCGGCTGGCGTGGATACTGGCGCTAGCTTACACACTGCTCATCGTCTATGCCAGCCTGCAGCCGTTTCATGGCTGGCGTTTTCCTCCCGCTGAAATCCTGCGCTTTCTCGGCGCACCCTGGCCGCGCTACATCACGTTCGAGGACGTGTTGATCAATCTCGCAGCGTATGCGCCGCTCGGCTTCCTGTTCGCGGTCGCGCTAAGCGCCCGCATCACCGCACCAGCCGCCGTGTTGCTCGCGGCAATGCTCTCGGCCTTGCTCAGCCTCGTCATGGAAAGCGCGCAAATGTTCCTGCCGGCGCGTATTGCTTCCAACGTCGACTTGCTCACCAACGGCGCGGGCGGGTTGTTCGGCGCAATGGCGGCGCCGCTGCTCTCGCCGTCGGGTTTTCCGGGCCGGCGGCTCGCCGCGTGGCGACAGCGGCGGTTCACGCCCGGCACCGTCACGGACACGGGGCTCGTCATTGTCTGTCTGTGGCTGTTCACCCACCTGCATCCGACCGCGCAGCTATTCGGCACCGGCAACCTGCGCGGCACCGTCGATCTGCCGGTCTATTTCACCCACACCCCGCATCTGCTGTTCACGGCCGAAGCCGCGATCGTTTTCCTGAACCTGCTCGGTTTGGGATTGCTGATTACGGCATTGACAAGCAACGTGGACCGCCGGTTTTCGATGATCATCGCAGTGGTCGCCGCCGGGCTGCTCGTGAAGACGATCGCTGCGGTCACCCTGTTCGAATCACCGGGACCGTTGGTGTGGCTGACCCCGGGCGTAGCCCTC
>MERI01000243.1 GCA_001772005.1 Betaproteobacteria bacterium RIFCSPLOWO2_12_FULL_62_58
CGGCGAACAGAGCTGCGTGCAGCGCGAGGCTCAGAAAAAGGGCCGCCAGCAACACCCGTAAGGAGCGCTGCCGATGGCCCGGCGCAGTCTCGCCAGTCGATTCAGGAATGTCGGATGAACGTGCCATGGCCCAACGGGCGCTCGAGGGATCGCGCGGCTTTGGTCCGCGCTGTTGTGAAGGCGCGCGAGCCTGCTACCTTAGCACACGGGACCTTGCCAGCGAATTTTTCGGCGCCTCAACTCGCAGGGTGTTCAGGCACGGACCGGACCGCGCGCGCAGGTACGCTAGACTGACCGTCGCGAGATTCACGACTGCCCTCCCAGCGGGTAGTGATTGGAGATGCGCTGTCTGTCCTGCGGCAGGCTGGCGAGATACTGCGCGAGCAACAGGTTATTCATGACCGTGAGGCTTGCCACCAGATGCAGCCGTTGCAGCACGATGCCGATGTGGCGCCCGCGAAAGCGGTCGAGCCCGGCGGGCGAGAGCGCCCCGATATCCTGCCCCGCGACCGTCACCGTTCCAGCCGCCGGCCGCAGGATGCCGGCGAGAATATGCAAGAGCGTCGTCTTGCCGCTGCCCGACGGCCCCACCACGAGCCAGTGCGCGCCGCTGCCGGCTTCCCAAGCTGGGACGTTCAGCACTTCGGTGCTGTCGTAAGCATGCCTCAAGTCTCGCAGCACGAACACGAGTCACCCCCGTCATGATACCCACCTGCCACGCAAACAATTTTGCCGGTTCGCGCGGCCGGGCGTTCATTATCCGCTCTTCCCGCTCTCACGCGTCCTAATGCAGAAGCGACTCCGCTGTCCCGATGGTGGCAATTCCGACCGCCACCAGCCCAAGCTGCCACCCGATCTCGCGGGCGCTGTTCTGCCGATGCATGTCGGGAATAAGATCCGCAACCGCGATGTAGATGAAGCAGGACGCGGCAAGCAGCAGCGCATATTGCACCATGGCCTGTGCCCCCTCAAGCATGAAGTAACCGATTATGCCGCCCGCTACCGACGCCAGACTAGAAGCCAGATTAAGCAGCAATGCCCGCCCCCTGCCGTACCCTGCTTTGAGCAGCACTGTGAAATCTCCCACTTCCTGTGGAATCTCATGCGCCATGATCGCCAGCGTGGTAGCAATGCCCAGCTTGAAATCGGTGAGAAACGCCGCAGCGATCAATACCCCATCGACGAAGTTGTGAAACGCGTCGCCCACCAGGATCAGCATCCCCGAAGGTTGGCGCGTCCCGAGGTCCCCGTGTTCATGGCCATGACGCCATAGCGCCGCCTTTTCCAGGACGAAGAATGCCAATATGCCGGCTAACACGATACTGAACGACATTTTCGCATCTACCGATTTCTCGAATGCCTCCGGCAGCAAACTGAGGAACGCCACTCCGAGCAGAACGCCCACGGAATAGCTCACCATGCGCGGCACCCAGGCCGACAGCAGTGAGTAGGTGACCGCGGCCGCCAGCAGCAAGCTCACCGCGCCGCCGGCGAGCCCGGCGCCGATGATCCAGAATAGCGTTGCGTCCAAGGCGCGTTACCTGATGCAAATCAGTTGCATTAATAATGCCTCGTCTACGGAATCGCCGTTTGCGTAACGCAGGTCAATGCCGGTGTTGTGCGTAGCGCCGCGGCCTGCGCTGTGCCGCCCGCGCCGGCACGCAGCCTGCGCACAGCCCCTTTACCGTCAACTCAATCTCCTGCGAGCGGTAACCGGATGGCAGCGGGATGCCGCGCCGCGCCGCTACCTTATCCAGGCAGATGATCTCGCCGCAGTGGTTGCACTTGAAGTGCGCGTGGTGCTGCGTGTGCTTTTGCTCGGCTGCGTTAAAGCGCCATACCCGGTCGCTACCCGGAACCCTGTGGGCCAATCCCCGGACGGTGAGCCATTCAAGCACGCGATAGATCGTCACGCGGTCTATGCGAAGGGTGCGATTCACCTGCCGCTCGACCTCGTGGTGCGTGAGCGCGCGCCGCGCTGCGAGTAGTACGGCGAGCACTCCCACGCGCGGGCGGGTCACTCGCGCACTGGTGCTCTCCACCATCTCTTCCGCACGATCTAGAAACGCTTGCGTCATGTACTCACCCCGGCGCCATTAAACCACGGGGCGGGCCTTTGTGCAATCCGGTTGCATTAAGGGGGTGCTATACTGGCCCGGCATGAAATCGTTGCTGCTCGCGCTGATCGATGCCTACCGACTGCTCCTGAGCCCGTTCTTCGGCGCCCGGTGCCGCTTCTATCCGACGTGCTCGAGCTACGCGCGCGAGGCAATCGAAGTGCACGGGTCGCTGCGCGGCTCCTGGCTCGCCGCAAAACGCATCCTCAAATGCCATCCCTGGCATCCCGGCGGCGTCGATCCGGTTCCCCCGGCACCAACGATGAACGCGGAACGATGAACGCGGAACGGAAAACCGGGACTGATAGCCGCTAAACCGTTCATCATTCATCGCTCATCATTCATCGTTATCCTGCCACGCGGCACAGCAATCCTTTCAGATAATCCCCTTCCGGGAAATTGAGTGCGACGGGATGATCGCTGCCCGGGCCCAGCCGTTCGATAATCTGCGCTTGGACGCCCGCGTCAAGCGCAGATCCGGCGACGATTTTCTGGAACAGATCGGTCGCGACGCCCCCCGAGCACGAAAACGTCATCAGCACCCCGCCCGGCCGCAGCAGCTTGAACGCGAGCAGGTTGATGTCCTTGTAGGCGCGCGCGGCCTTCCCCGCGTGCGCGGCGGTCGGTGCAAACTTGGGGGGGTCGAGCACGATGAGATCGAAGTCGCGGCGCTGGTCGCGAAAGCTACGCAGCGCCTGGAACACGTCGGCCTCGAGCCACTGCGCCGCCGGCAAACGGTTCAGCTCGGCGTTGGTGCGCGCGAGCCCGAGCGCATCCGACGAGCTGTCGACAGCAGTGACCGATCTCGCGCCGCCGGCGAGCGCGTTGACGGTGAAGCCGCCGCTGTAGCAGAAACAGTCGAGGACGTCGCGTCCGCGCGCCAGCGCGCGCAGGCGCAGGCGGTTGTCGCGCTGGTCGAGATAGAAGCCGGTCTTGTGCCCGTGCTCGAGATCGACCACGAACTCGAGTCCGTGCTCGCGAATGGCGAGCCGCTCCGGCAACGGGGTGCCGTGCAGTAACCCGCTGCGCAACGGGAGGCCCTCGAGCTCGCGCACCTCGGCGTCCGACCGCTCCCACACCCGCCCCATACCGGGCAAGCCCTGCAATGCCTCGGCGATATCTTCGCGCCAGCGCTCGGCCCCCGCGCTCGTGAACTGGACCACCACTGTATCGCCGTAGCGGTCGGCGACGATGCCAGGCAGGCCGTCGGACTCCCCGTGCACCAGGCGCACCGCGTCCGTGCTCCCGCCCTCCAGCAGCGCCGAGCGCATGTTTAACGCCTGCGCAATCCGCTCGCGGAAAAAATCGCCGTCGATCGCGCGTTCGCGCCAATCCCAGACACGGGCGCGGATCTGCGAGTGCGGGCTGTAGGCCGCAACGGCGAGAAACTCGCCGGCACTCGACCGCACCTCTACCGTGTCGCCCACCGCGGGATCGCCTTCCACGCGCGCCACAGCGCCGGAGAATATCCACGGGTGACGGCGCTTGAGCGACTTCTCCCGCCCGGGCTTGAGGATAAGCTTATGCATTTTGAGACCGCCCAGCCCCCATCCCATGCCCTTCCCCCGCAAGCGAGGGAAGGGAATCTCGAGCCTCCCCTCTCCACGCGGGGAGAGGGGTCGGGGGTGAGGGCCGAACGCCGCTAGACGCAGATAACGGCAGAAGCAAGACCGCCAAGGCCACCAGGAAAATCCGAGAAGCGATGGAACGGCAGATTAATGCAGATAATCCCAAAGCTGAACTACCAAGGGCTTAGGACGCGGCTCACGGCGCCTGCATCCAGTCGTAGACTGCAGCAGGAACCGCGATCAGGGCGCCGAGGGCCCACAGGAGCCAAACGGCGCGGACCACCTGCCACTCATGCTCGCGAAGAAAACGCACGAGCGCGTGTTCCGCATTTCCGATCCGCTCCTGCCCGGCGATAAAGAATCGAATAACCACCGGCGGCACGCTGATGATGAAGCCGAGGAACGCCAGCCCCATGCACCCCCACACGACGACGAGATAGGGTAGCGGCGGCTCAACGACCTGTTCGAGCATGCCGCCGACCCCGCCCAGCACGACCAGGATAAGAAAGCTGCCAAAGCACAAGACACGCCACGGTCGCGGCCCCACGGGAAGCTTCCGGCCGAGGAAGATCTGTGTGCGTTTATCGGCGTTCATCTGCGGTTCGATTGTTGTCCTGTTTTTCCTGGCGTCCCCTCGACAAGCTCAGGACGGGCTTGGCGGTTAATTCTGTTTCTTGCTTTTCCTTCGCGTCTCAGCTTTTTCTCTTCGCCCGCGGATGCGCGGCATCGTAGACCTTCGCCAGATGCTGGAAATCGAGCTGCGTATACACCTGCGTCGTCGAGATGCTGGCATGGCCGAGCATGTCCTGCACCGCGCGCAAGTCCCCGCTCGACTGCAGTACATGGGAGGCGAACGAGTGGCGCAGCGCGTGCGGATGAACCCGGCTGCCGAGTCCTTGCTTCACCGCCCACTGCTTGAGCCGAAGCTGCACCGCACGCGGGCCCAGGCGCGTGCCGTTCAGGCTTACAAACAGCGCATCGTCCTGCAAACCGGCGATCCGGCTGCGCTCGGCGAGCCATGCCTGAAGCGCCGTGAGCGCGTGGCTGCCGACCGGCACGATGCGCGTCTTCGACCCCTTGCCGGTCACGCGCACGGTGGCGTCGCCGAAATTAATATCCATCGGCTTAAGCCCCGTGAGTTCGGACAGCCGCAGGCCGGAGGAGTAGAAAAGCTCGAGGATCGCCTTGTCGCGCACGGCCAGCGGCCCTTCGCCGCGGATGTCCATCAATCGCCCCGCTTCATCGGGGGACAACGCGTGCGGCAGTTTTTTCGCCGCCCTGGGGGCGCGGATTCCGAGGCAGGGATTCTGGCCGAACCCATGGTCGCGCGAGAGATACTTGAAAAAGCCGCGCCACGCCGACAGCATGCGCGCCAGCGATCTGCCATCCAGGCCGCGCGCGTGCAGTTGCGCGATGAAACGCCGTATCTGGTGTACCTGGAGGCGGTCGAGGGGTGTGCTGCCCGCGAGCCCGATCAGCGCATCGATGTCACGCTTGTAGTTGCTCCCGGTGTGGGCGCTCAGCCGCCGCTCGTTGGCGAGGTGGGCAAGGTAATGACGCAGAAATTCCTGCGCCGTCGCGGCTTGCATGTCGCGGGCCTGTTGGGCCTCACGCCTCACGCCTCGCGCCTCACGCATTCAGGTGCCACGCCAGGGCCGCCGCAATGAGCTCGCCGAGGCGCTTCAGGTAGAGCGTGCCCATCTCCGGGTAGAAGCGCTGCGGGTCCTCGCTGGCGAGCGCGAGCAACCCGAACACCTCGCCAGCGCGCAGCGGCACGTAGGAGAACGAGCGCAAATGCGGCGCCGCTTCGCCGAACAGGGTTGCGGTGTCGACCATCGCATGCGCGCAGCAGTAAGGGTGGGTCAGGCTTGCCGCGAAGTCGCGCACCGCGCCGCTGACGGGAGAGAATTCCGGCAGATCGGCCCGTCCGTCAGTGCGCCACGCCCGCAGCACCACGTGCGGCACGGCGAAATCCTCGCGCAGGTTGAGATAGACCGAGCTCAGCACAGCGCTGAGATCGCGCGCAGCGAGCAGCGCCAGCGTAAGCCGGTGCGTTTTTTCTCCGATGGCGTCGTTTTCCTCGCCGAACTGGATGATTTCGCGCAGCTTGGCCTCGAGCTGCTTGCTTTTCTCGCGCAGGGTGAGGATCTGGCGTTCGCTGATCGAGATCGTGCGCCCGCCGTGCGGGTGCGGAATGAAGATTTCGGCCAGCGCGTCGGCGTACTGTTCGAAGAATTCGGGGTGCTGCTGCAGATAACTTGCCACGTCTTCCGGTTTCATTTTTCTCCCTGCGTTACAAACTGAGTTCGCCTTCGAATACGGTGACCGCCGGGCCGGTCATCATCACCGGCCTGCCTTCCCCTGCCCATGATATACCGAGGTCCCCGCCGCGCGTCGTGACCGTGACACGCGCATCGAGCAGGCCGCGGGCGATGCCCGCAACTGCGGCCGCGCACGCGCCGGTGCCGCAGGCGAGCGTCTCCCCCGCTCCGCGCTCGTAGACGCGCAGCCGGATGTGACCGCGATTGACGATCTGCATATAGCCGGCGTTCACCCGTTGCGGGAAACGCGGGTGCTTCTCTATCAGGGCGCCTTGGCTTGCCACGGGCGCAACATCGAGGTCGCCGACGACCTGCACCGCATGGGGATTACCTATGGATAGGACACTGATTTCAATGGTTTCCCCGTCGACTTCCAGCGCGTAGGTGAGCGCTTGCTTCGAGACATCGAACGGGATAAGTGGCGGGGCGAATACCGGAACGCCCATGTCCACGGTCACCCGGCCGTCGGGTTCGAGTCTGGGCACGATGACGCCGCTCAGCGTGCCGACGCGGATCTCCGTTTTCGTGGTTAAACCCCTGTCATGCACGTAGCGCACGAAACACCGCGCCCCGTTCCCGCACTGCTCGACCTCGGTGCCGTCGGCGTTGAAGATGCGATAGTAGAAATCGGTACCAAGCTCACGCGGCGGCTCGACTTGGAGAATCTGGTCGCAGCCAATGCCGAAATGGCGGTCGGCGATGAAGCGCAGTTGTTCAGAGGACAGACTGAGTGGGCGGGTTGATGCATCAAGAACGACAAAGTCGTTGCCCAGCCCGTGCATTTTAGTGAACGTTAGCTGCATTTAGGCGCAATATACCTCGAAATCGCGGTAGATACAGCGGTCCATCACCACCGTCATCCCCGCTTCCCGGGCGCGCCTTGCGGCCGGTTCGTTAACGATACCCTCCTGAATCCAAAGGGCTTTCAATCCGAGGGCCAGACATTCGTCAACAACGGCGTCAATGAACTCGGAGCGACGGAATACGTTGACCAAGTCGATCGGGATCGGAACGTCGGCCAATCGGGGATAAGCTTTCTGCCCGAGCACCTCCTTGACCGCAGGGTGCACGGGAATGACGTTGAACCCGAACCCTTGCATCGCCCGTGCGACGCCATGGCTCGGCCGCGCGGGGTTCGGCGACAGGCCGACCACGGCGATGTTCTTCACGCGCTTCAAGAGCGCGCAGCGCGCCCGCGCATCGGGATTTTCGAACATTCCAGAATCCGTCACCGTTCACTGTTCACCGATCACCTCTTTCTT
This sequence comes from Betaproteobacteria bacterium RIFCSPLOWO2_12_FULL_62_58, assembly GCA_001772005.1. Lineage (GTDB taxonomy): Bacteria > Pseudomonadota > Gammaproteobacteria > Burkholderiales > SG8-41 > DSOT01. Next base: position 7,269 of record MERI01000243.1, read on the forward strand.
CATCGGCGCTTTCGAGCGCCTTCACCATGATGTAGTCGTCCATCACGAAACCGCCGCCGATATCCTTCATTGCGGCCTCGCTCACCTGGAAGCCGTGCTTGCGGTAAGCGGAAATCGCAATTCGGTTGTTCTTGTTCACCGCCAGCGTGAGCCGCGAGCAGCCCTGCACGCGCGCGCGCTTGCACGCGTGCGCGATCAGCATGCCGCCATACCCCTCGCGCTGGTGATCCTGATGCACATACAGCTTGTCAAGCTTCATCTCGCCCGGTTGCGCGGTCAAGAAATATGAGGCGAACCCGGTGATCGCATCGCCCACGAGCAATTTGTCCCACCAAAGATCGTGACGCCGCAATTCGGCACGAATGACCCGCGGATCGTAGCGCTGCTTCAACATGTATTCTATCTGGGCAGCACTGATGATGTCTGCGTAGTGCCGGCGCCAGATCTCGCCAGCAAGCCCGGCGATGAACTCCACGTCGTGCGGGTCGACGGGGAGGATTTTTGCGCTCGCGGGTGCCGATTCGCCCGAGCAGGCTTGTTGGCTGTTATCCGCGTTCATGGACGCTCCAGCAGCCTGTCGGACTTGGTATCCGACAGGCTGCTAACAGCAAAACCGCCTGCGGTTTTTGAATGTACCCCGGATTAACAACCGCTCGTGCCCTCCCAAAAGCACGCGAGCAGGCCAGAAATGAGGTTTTCACTGGCTTTTCCTCCCGTATTCGCGCAGGCGGTTTTGCATTAGGAGTTTGTCGGGTCTAAGTCCGACGAACTCCTAGTAAGACGTGCCCGTCGTCGTGTCGGTGATCGAGGGCGCATCGGCGTCATTGGAACTAGCGCTACTGCCGTCGGTTCCCTGCGGCGCGCTTGCGCCCAGGGTTTCGCTGGCTAAGGCGGCGAGCGTCGCACCCACAGCCGCGCCCCCGATTATCCGCCCCGCTTGATCGACACCCCGCGCGCCACCGGCAGCGCTATCCCAACCCCCGCCCGCGCCGCCGCCGCCGCTTTCCCCTCCCTTGCCCCGAAACTCATCGCGCTCGGAACCGGCACTCGAAGTTCGGCTATCATCCCTATGTTCGGTGTCACGCGTATCCTCACGGCTGTCGCGCAAGTCGCGTCGGCCACGCCGAACGACGTTGCGCAGCAGTTCTTCGAGTATGCTTGCTTCGTCGACCGGCGGCGGCAACGGCTTGAGCATATTCCCCGAAAGAGGCTGGGTCTCCGCGTGTTTCCCCCAGAACTGCCACCACGAGGGGGCGCGGAGCGATACCAGCTGCAGCGTCATATCCTCGCTCGCCTGTAGCCGTTCGACGATCGTGTCCAGCATCGTATTGGTCAGACGCAGTCCTCCTTGAGTACGACGCATACGCCCGTCGCTGCCGGTCGGTCCGCCGTAAACGAGTAGCGCGAGCCGCCCGAACGACTCGGCGTCGAGCGCCACTCCAGATTCGGGCTCGAAAAGCAACAGATGGCCGCCGTACTCGCCGGCGCGGTCGGGCGCCGTGGGCAGGCGACGCAGCATGCGGTAGTTACCGAGCGGCGGGTGTCCCCATAGTCGCAGCGGATCGCAGCCAGGGTTGCCCCGTTGCGCGGCAATGGCCGGCGTAGCCGAGGCAACAGCATGATCGGTAGCTATGGTCTTGAAACCATCGCGCAGCGTCGCGAGCGCAGTGCGTTCGCGCGCCTCCGCTACCTGCACCCGCAGTGTAAGCATAGCCCCCCCCTTTCAAGCGCACCTGAACAGATTACGATATGCGGTAACCATCCGCTTCATTGAAAAACGCCGAACAACGTGGCGCCGCCCGGCCTCCGACAGGCACCGGGCCCACGCCGGGTCGCCGATCACTCGTGCCAGCGCCGCGGCGATTTCGCACGGGTCACACCCCGGGAGCAACAGGCCGGTGCGTCCGTCGATCACCAGTTCGCGCGTGCCGCCGGAGTCGTTGGCGATCACCGGCAAGCCGGCGGCGAGCGCTTCCAGCACCGCGTTCGGGCAACCCTGGCGCTCGCCCAGCACCAGGGCCACGCTAAACCCGGCAAGCCGCTCAGGGGCGTCGGACACCGCACCGTGCAGAAACACACGCGTCCCGAGATCGGGTCCGATCGCATTGAGCAGGTCCTGCGCATATGCGGCGTAGCGCTGCTCGGCCCTGCCAAGCAGGTGCAATTCGGCGTGCGGATACTCGCGCCACAGCACGCGCATCGCCGCGACAGCCTCGATCAGAAACTTGCTCGGCGCGATGCGGCCGCTCACCACGATGCGCGGCACCGCTGCGGCGGCCCGCATTGGCGCGCAGCCCTGGCCGGCAACACCGTTCGGTATCACCGACACCTTGCCAGTTGCCGCCGGCGGGGCCGCGCCGCAGTATTTCAGTACCAGACGATCGAGGCGCGCGTAGTACTCGTCCTCCGAGAACGCAATCCACTCCTGAAAGGCCCTCGTCGCTCGCATTTCCTCGAAGCTGTAGCCTCCAGGCGAGACATCAACGAGCCGCACCTCCGTAACGCCGAGGACTTTGGCGAGCACGAGCTTCACCTTGGCATCAACGTTCCAGAAACAGACCGTGCCGAAGCGGCCGGCCACAATGCGCCGCAAAATCGCTTCGGCGTGATCGAAGCAGTCGCGCGAGGCGGCGCTTCGATACACCCGCAGCTCCGCCTGCTCCAGTTTGTGGCTGAAATGGGCGCTCGAGGAATTGCCGCAAACGGCGATCTCGAAACGCAACGATTCCTTCAGGGCAAGCGCAAGATTGACAAGCGAACGCTGCGCCCCGCCGGCATTGAGATTGGCGGTCACGAACAACACGTCAGCCCCTCGCTCAAGAGGCGGCAGCAGATGAAACAGCGTCCACAGCCGATGGCTGGGGAAGCCCCGCCAAGCGGGTAACGCAGGACGGCGCCGCAATGCGGTATCGACCGCGCAAGCCCAGGCAATATCCGACGCGGCGAAGGGTAGCAGCGCAAGTCCCGGCGCAGAGATTTCACCCTGTCCGCCGACGTCGCTCGCCACCACGGGCAACCCCGCGACAAGCGCTTCCAACGTCGCAATCGAGAGCCCCTCGTAGCGGCTGGTGTTAAGCAATAGGTCGAACGCGGGCAGACAGTCCGCCGCATTCGGCACAAAGCCCGGCAGGCGCACACGTTCTTCGATCCCGAGCCGCATCGCCTGTGTGAGCGCGGCGCGCCAGGCCAGCATGCCGTCGCGGCCGATCGGGCCGCCAAGGATGACGAGATACGCGTCGCGCCGCTCCACCAGCGCCGCAAGCACTCGCAATGCCCGCGGATAGGCCTTCTGCGGTTTCACGGCGCCGATCATCCCGATCACAAGGGCCTCCTGCGGCACTGCCCAGCACACACGCCATTCGCGCCGCGCATCCGGACGCGGCGTCGGCGTCCCGGGAATATGGTGAATGACAACGCTCGGCGTGCGGCACCCCGCCGCCTGCAGCTCCTTTGCGGCTGTCCTCGACACCGCAATCACGCAATGCGAATCCGAAAGTGCGTCCGCCGGCTCGATCCATCCGGCCGACGCGTTATGCAGCACCGGAACGGGGTACGCGCCGCCACGTGTCAGCGCTTGGCGCTCGGCTGCCGTGAGCATATGGCACAGCACCACGCGATTTCCGGCTGCGGCTATCGCTGCGCCAACCCCTTCAAGTTGCGGGATAAGGTCCTTGCTCCCGAGCCGTGTGACCTCCAGGCCGCGCGGCACGGGCCACTCTGGCTGCACATCACGCAGCACAACGATCCGCACGCGATACCGCTTCGCGCAACTTGCCGCCCAATCGAGCAGGATACGCTCAGCACCACCCAGCGCGAGGCTCCCGATCACGGCGCTCACGACCGCGCGTCCCAGCTCAATGAGCGCGGGCTCGCCCGGTGAGGCCTCAGGGGCGATCAACGTCGCGAGAGCTTCCCGTCGAACCAGCGCTGCAAAGGGGGTATCCGCGGCGTTCATCCGTTCACCAACCGTGTCAGGCCTCGCATCAGAGTTAGCCTGCCGCGAAGCGTTCATCACTCCGGTCAATAAATCTTCTCCTGCCCGGGCGGCCTCGTCTTGAAGCGCTTGTGGAGCCAAAAGTATTGCTCCGGCATTTCCAGCACGCGCTGCTCGATGAATTCGTTCATCCGCCGCACGTCGGCTTCGACATCGTCGGTTGGAAAGCCCGTCCACGCAGGGTAGAACGTGAGCACGTAGCCGTCGCTGCCCGGCAATTGTCGCGTCACCGCCGGCACGACTACGGCGCCGGCCAGGCGCGCGATGCGAGATAACCCAGTGATCGTCGCTGCCGGTACGCCGAAAAACGGTGCGAAGATCGAATCGCGGCTGCCGAAATCCATGTCGGGCAGGTAGTAGAACGGCAATCCCCCGCGCATCGCCTTGACCACCGGCCGGATGCCGTCCTGACGCGAGAACAGCACCGGCGTCACAAACCGGGTGCGGCCGCGCAGCAGCACGCGGTCAAACACGGGATCCTTCTGACGGCTGTATACCGATATGCCGCGCCATTCGGTGATGATGCGGGCGCCACCCATGTCGAGCCCGACGAAATGCGGCGCGAGCCAGATCACCGGACGGCCGGCCACCGCCTGCCAGTGCGCCAACCCATCGACACGCACCAGCCTTTGGATCCGCTCCTTGGACCCCCACCACAGGAGGCTGTGCTCGAGCAGGCTTCTGCCAAAAGCCCGGAAATGCGCTCGCGCAGTCTGTATACACTCGGCCTCGGTCCGTTGCGGAAAACACAGTTTCAGATTCGTAAGCGTAACCCGCCTGCGCTCCAGCGCGAACAGGTAGAGCAGCATGCCCAACGCCCGCCCGAGCGGCGCGAGGAGCCGCAATGGCAGGAAATGCAGCAGCCAGATGACGGCGAGGCCGAGGCGCGTCAGCATTGTTCGCAACGATGAATGATGAATGATGAATGATGAACAAAATCCGATGAGCTGTGCGTAACAAAATGCCCCGCGCTCCTCGTTCCGCACTCCTCGTATCGCTTTGAATGTTCCGCGTTCATCGTTCCGCGTTCATCGTTGGCTTTTCCGCTCCCTCCGGCACCTTGTACCGGTTGTAGCCCCACAAGTACTGCGCCGGGCAGCGCCGGATCAGCGCTTCGATCGTCCGGTTGAGGGCGACTTCGTCAAGATTCCCGGTCGGCACCGATTGGAAAAGAAGATGGTAGCCGCGCCCGTGCGGCAGTCGTTCGGCGAACACCATGACGACTGCGGCGCCCGACGCTTTCTGCAGGCGTCCGACCAGCGTCATGGTGTACGCCGGACGCCCGAAAAACTCGGCCCATGCGCCTTCACCCACGCCCGGCGCCTGGTCCGGCAACAAACCCACCGCCTCGCCGCGCTGCAGCGCCTTGTAGAACATGCGCACGCCCCTC
>MERI01000244.1 GCA_001772005.1 Betaproteobacteria bacterium RIFCSPLOWO2_12_FULL_62_58
CGACCGCGCGGCGGCCGAGAACTTCTGGAACAACGAGCCGTTCGCTGCGAACGGCGGTTACCAGGACGACTCGCGGATCTATCGCTGGGTATTTGGCGACTGACCGATCGCAAATCCAGGACCTCGAGGCCAGGCGCAATTCCTGAATGTCTGCTGAGGGTCGTTTGCGTCCCTTGCCAGCCGTCTCTGCCCGGACAAGAGCGGACTTTTCACGTTTTTGAAGCCGAGTTGCTGCAGGATATTGGTGATGAACTGGTCAGAGTCCATCTACAAGAAGAGCTCAGTATTTCGCCATCGAATCGAACTGGGACAGCGCATTAAGTCCGACGCAACGAAGCCTTGAGCATTGGCGAAAAAAGGCAGATGCTAGGCGGCATGGGCGCAATACTCAGATATGACGGCTTTGGCGGCGCACGATCGATCTTTCCGTCCAAACTGGAATTTACGTTCTACGAGATTGCGCTTGCTGCGGCGCAGTACCGGGATTCCCACATCCAGAGTCTCGGCGGTGGCTGGTATTGCTACTCAGAGCTACTGTGGTTGTTCACCTACCGCACACCCGAGTGGACCGAGCAGGAAGTCAAGGCGCACATGGCGCGGATTCATAAGTTGCTCTGGTGATACTGCAGAAAGCTGTCACCGGCATAAGCAACAAATGGCCAACTGGCAAGCCTGAATTCCGCACCTATTCTGCGCGCACCATGCACTGTCTCGGACCGTATTGCGATCATGCCGCGGGTTGTGTAATCTTCAGCTCACAATAGCAGGGACGGTGTCTCACTGCAGTGGTCCTGCAAAGTAACTGCGATCGAGGATGAAAATGCGAATTCATGTGGGATTGTTCTGCGCCTGCATTGTGGCGCTCGCAAATGCCCCAAGCCATGGCCAGTCCTATCCGGCGCGCGCGGTGCGGGCCACCGTTCCATTCGCCCCGGGCGGCGGCACCGACTTCATCGCTCGGGTCGTGATGCAAAAGCTGAGCGAGTCGTGGGCACAACCCGTGGTGGTGGAGAATCGACCCGGCGGGACAACAATCGTGGCTGCCGAGCTGGTATCGAAGGCTGCGCCGGACGGTTACACGCTGCTGATCACGCCGGTACCTTTTTCGATCGTGCCGAGCCTCGCGAAGCTCCCGTTCCACCCGCTCAAGGATTTCGAGCATATCGCCTTGTTCAACACAGCGCCCCTGGTCTTTATCGTGAATCCGAACGTCCCCGCCAAATCGGCCAGGGAGCTCATCGCGCTCGCCAAATCGAAGCCCGGCGCACTGAATTTCGGCTCGTCGGGTAGCGGCAGCTCCAACCACCTGGCTGGCGAGCTCTTCAATGCCATGGCGGGTGTCAAGATGGTGCACATCCCCTACAAAGGCAGTGCGCCGTCCCTTGCAGACCTGGTTGGCGGGCATGTCGACGTGGTGGTGAGCACGCTCACTTCCGCCGTGCCGCTGATCAAGTCCGGCAAGGTGCGCCCGATCGCGGTGACGAGCTTGGAGCGCTCTGCCGAGTGGCCTCAGATACCCACGATGAACGAATCGGGCCTCAAAGGCTTTCAGGCCGACGCCTGGAATGGACTGAGCGCGCCGGCGCGCACACCGAAGGAAATTATCGACAAAATCAATGCCGACGTCGCGAAGGTGCTGCAATCGGCGGACGTGATCGAAAAGTTCAAGAACGAAGGCGCCGTACCGAAGCGCATGACTGCAGCGGAATTCGGCGTATTCGTGCGCGACGAGATCGCGAAGTGGAGCAAAGTAACGAAATTCGCGAAAGTCGAGTCCCTATAGATCGATAACTGCCGACCGAAGGAAGAATCCATGAAACTCAAAGTCGTCAACATGCCGGTTCTGCTGAACGAAATGCGCGCAGCCGAACTGGATGCCGCCATCGTGGCTTCGCCGGAGAACTTCTTCTATCTGAGCGGCTGGAAGATTCAGACGCAGGTGCTGATACGCGACCGTCTCGCGCTCGGCATCGTCACCGCGGATGGCGTTATCACTCTCGTAGTCGCGACGAACGAGGAGACGCAGACCCGGCGCTTTGCCTCCGTCGAAGACGTTCGGCCGTACGGCGAATTCGTCGATGGGCCGATGAAAATCGTCGCCGAGGTGCTTAAGGAAAAGGGGCTCACGAAAGCACGCATAGGTGTCGAAACCAAGTATCTCACACAGGCTTACTTCCAGGACCTTCAGTACCGCGTGCCGAGCGCCACGCTGGCAGCGTGCGATGCAGTCTTCGATAAGACGAGAATGGTGAAGACCGCGCCGGAAATCGAGGCGCTGAAGCTCGCGGCTCAGGGCACGGATGAGGCGATCAAGCGTGCGCTGGCGTCGGCCAAGTCCGGCGATCCCGAGCACAAGCTTGCCCGTTCGATGGTGGACAATCTTTTCGAGATCGGCCACGGCGAGTTTCGGGACATCACGTGGGGTGTCGCGGCGGGCCCGAATACGCTCACCGTGCATTACTGGGGCGAAGACCGGCAACTCGGAAACGATGAGATGGTGCGCATCAACATTCGGGCGTCCATCAAGGGCTATTACTCGCATCTCTTCCGCCTGGCCGCCGTGGGACGCGCGAATGAACAGCACCGCACGTGGTACCAGAAGGCTCGCGACGTGCACTATCGTGCGATCGAGCGGCTGCGGCCGGGCGCGCGAGCCTGCGACCTCTACCATGCCGCATGCAAAGACATCGAGAGTCTTGGCGGCTCCTACCGCGGTTCGCTCATGGGTCACAGCACGGGTATCGCGCTTCACGAAAACCCGCGCATTCAGCCTCTCGACGAGACCGTGCTCGCCGCTGGGATGGTGATCGCGTCCGAGCCGCGAGTAATTGACCCGAACTACTGCTATTATCACCTCGAGGACCTGGTGCTCGTAACGGAGAAGGGCCCGGTGCGGCTCTCGGACCGCTCGAATCTCGACGAGCTTTTCGTCATACAATAGAACACCCTCAACCATGAGACATCTGGTACTCAGCTTCGCATTCGCCTTGGTCGCGGCATCATCGGTCAGTCACGCACAGCAGTACCCCGCTAAAGTCGTCAGGGCGATCGTCCCATCCGCGCCCGGCGGCAGCATAGACGTGGTAGGTCGCCTGCTCGCGCAGAGGTTCTCAGAGTCGATGGGCCAGCAGTTCATCATCGAAAACCGTGCGGGCGCCGCCGGCACGATCGGGACCGCTGCCGTCGCGAAAGCGCCGCCGGACGGCTACACACTGCTCGTAGCCTCTCAATCCGGCCTCTCGTCGGCGCCGAGCCTGATTGCGAAGCTGCCGTACGATCCGCTACGTGACTTGACGCCGATAATCTTCGTCGCCAATCAACCGAGCGTGCTCGTTGTCCATCCGTCGCTTCCCGTGCGCACGACGAAAGACTTCATTGCGCTTGCCAAGGCGAAGCCCGGAAAGTTCACCTTCGGCTCGTCGGGTATCGGCGCGACGCAGCATCTGTCGGCCGAGCTGTTCGGCATGATGACCGGCACGCGGCTGACCCACATACCGTATAAAGGCGGCGCGCTCGCGATGACCGAACTGCTGAGCGGGCAAATTGAGTTCATGTTCAGCCCTGCTCCGACGGCGACACCGTATCTGAAAGCGAACAGGATGCGGGCGATCGCAATCACGTCAATGCGCCGTATCAAATCGCTGCCGAACGTCCCCACACTGCACGAGAGTGGCGTACCCGGTTATGACTTCTCCGGCTGGATCGGGCTGCTCGGCCCGGCCAACATGTCGCGCGAGCTTGTCATGAAGCTCCACGGCGAAACGGTCAAGGCGCTCGCGGACGAAGCGCTCAACAGGCAACTTGTCGATTTGGGCTTCGACATGCCGGGGGGCACGCCGGAGCAGTTTGCGCGATTCATAAAGGAGGACATCGCGAAGACTGCCAAGATCGTCGCGGCTGCGAAGATTCAGCCGGAGTGACAGGTCGAGGGCTCCGTGTGTACCGAAGTGAACGATCTATGGTTCACATGGGCAGAAATGCGCGGCCTTCTGCGTGTGGCGGGACAACCGGCAGACGGCGGAAACGTCGCATTGTGAATGACGGCTCAGGGTCGGAAGCGGCCCGTCAGATCGAACCTGAGTTGAGCGGCGGGCACTCTACCCCGAGTCGCTCGCCTCGATCCTCAATCCTCAATCCTGCTTCTCACTCCGCCTTCGCGCCCGACGCCTTCACCACTTTCGCCCAGTTGCCGAAGTCGGTCTTGAGGTAGGCCGCGAACTGCTCGGGCGTGCTGGTCTCCGGCTCCGAGCCGACCGACACGTAGCGCTCGCGCATCTCCGGCGTGCGCACCGCGATCGCCACCACCTTGCCGGCGCGGATGTGACCGAGCACCGGCGCGATGTTCACGAACACCATGTCGCACTGGCCGGCAAGCACATCGACGATCGCCGGCCCCGCGCCCTTGTACGGCACGTGCACCATGCGGATGCCGGCCATCGTGTTGAGCAGCGCCGCGGCAAGATGCATGGTGTTGCCGACGCCGCCCGAAGCGAAGTTGAGCTTGCCCGGCTGCTTCTTCGCGAGCGCGATCAGTTCCTTGACCGATTTCACGGGCAGCGACGGGTGCACCACCAGTACGCTCGGCGTGAGCGCCGCCAGACTGATCGGCGTGAAATCCTTCAGCACGTCGAACGGCAGCTTGTCGTAGAGCGTCACGCTGATCGGCAGCGAGCTGTTGCCGAACAACAGCGTGTAGCCATCGGCCGGTGCGCCGAAGCGCGGAGCAGGGGCCCCATTCATGGGGATGCGACCGCGTAGGCGCGCATACGACCGCGGTTCTAAGTTCGGCGCCTGCATCCCGCTACCGGGTCGCATCCACGCGCCAAGGCGCGCGGAACCTGCTCCACCGTCCGCGGTCGCCGCGCAACGATCTCGGCGGCGATGTTGCCGTTCGCGCCGGGCCGCGGATCGGCAAGAATCTGCTGGCCGAGCAGGTCGCCGAGCTTAGGCGCAAGCGGCCGCAGCAGCGCATCCGCCGCCCCGCCCGGCGGAAACGGCATCACGGCACGCACCGGCTTCACAGGATAGTTTTGCGCCACGGCGGCCGGCACAGCAGCGAGCAGCGCAGCGCCTATCATGACAACAGCGGACAATCTCATCGTTCTCCTCCCGCAACCATCAATTCGTTTTCTTGCCGCCAGCAGCTTTCCGTCCAGCGCCACCCGTCCCACGCACAGATCATACGCTTGTCATTCCCGTGAAAATGGGAATCCAATCTTCATCTCCCCCACGATCACGCCGCTCGCGTGCCGCGACACTTCGTGAACTGCGGACACCCCAAAAACGACCTGCCGGCATTGCTGCCCTTTCGCGCCGCCCACCGTTTCCCCGCCCTCCCGCTCTCCCGACCTCCCGCCGCACCATTCATCATTCGCGATTTCCTTCCGCCTTCCTCCTTGCTCTTCGCCGCCTTCCGCCTTGGGTTTAAGCCCTCTGCATCGTTCATCATTCATCGTTCATCGTTCAAGATTCATCCTTCCGCCCCTTCGACTGAGCTCAGGACAGGCTTCATCCTTCAGAACCGCCCGCACGCGACGCGCGCGCGGCAAACGTGCAAAACTCGCAATCGGGGCTTGCCGCAGGCGGCTCCGGCGCAACCAGCGTGTCGCGGATACGCGCGAGCGTGCCCTCGATCCAGCCATCGCCGCCGTCGTAGGGAATCAATTTGATCGTGAATTCGAGCCTGCCTTCGAAAGCGGGGCGGTCGCGCTGCCCGTTGCAGTAGACGAACCAGCCGCGGCGCGCGACCGGGTGCCCCCGGCGCCGCAATAGCCACTGGTAGAACTCCATCTGGCGCTTGTAGCTCACCTGCCATTCGGCATCGAGGTTCACCTCGCTCGACTTGGACGTGCTCTTGTAGTCCGCGACGATCAGATCGCCCGAGTCCAGATCGCGCCACACGTCGTCGATTGCGCCGAACAGTTCGAGCTGCGTCGCTTCGTGCACGGTGCGCACCCCGCGGAAGTTGTTGCGCCACGTCTCTAGCTCCGGGTGGGCGTGCGGCACGGCCCGGATGCCCGCGGCTGCCATCAATGGATGCGGCTCGGCTAGTTGCCGGTAGCGGTCGAACTCGGTCTTGAGCAGGGCGTCCACCGCCGAGTTGAGATTGAACGGCGGACCGGAAGGGCGCGCGATGCCGAGCCGCCGATCGAGATAGAAGCAGCGCGGGCAGTCCGCGAAGAGCTCGACCTTGGATCGGCTCAAGGGAAAGGGCGCAGCGGCACCGGGCTTGAAGAGCTTTGCGGCAGCCATGCGGTGAGTTTAGCAGCCCTTCAGGAAATCGAGATCGCAGTGATCGAGCGCGTTCGCGCGCAACGCTTACTCTTCCCCGACGCTGCGGAGCAATTCCCGCGCAAAGTCTTGCGAGAAGTAAAACCCGTGTTCCACAAGACGCGCCAGATGGGGTCGAACCGCCGGAATCAGACTGCGCCGCCGTGCGACCGCCAAAATACCAAGCGTGCCGGTGACCGCAATGCGCAGCCTTACCGCCTCCCGCCGCACGGCTTCATCGTCCAGAATCACGATTGTGTCCCCGCCCAGGTTCGCAACCGCCCGCAGAATGCTGGCCTCCCCTTCGCCAAGCCGGGAAAATTCGGGCTCCGGCCATTTACCGCGCAGCACGCGTATCCAGCGCGCACGCAGCGCGGCACGAAGTTGAGGTGCGCCGGGAAGTTTCTCGTCCGCCAGCACTTCGCCGCGGACTTCCGGCGTGACGGACACGACCGAAAACAGGCGGCGCAACAGCTTGAAGCCGTGCGCCGCGGCGAGCCCGATCAGCGGGCTCGCGTCGCTGATGACGAGCCTTTCTTCAGCCACGCTTCGAGGTTGCTGACATCTTCGCGGAGCGTCCTGGCGTTACCGCGAATGATCGGGACCCCGGCGCGTCCCATTTCCTGCATGAATTCCGCGAGCGCCATGCCCGCGACCTTCGCCGCGCGGCCGAGCGAGATGCTGCCGCCCTTATAGAGATCGGTGGCGATAGCAAGCCGCACCCCCGGTTCGCCGAGCAGGCTGTCGTCGCTCAGATGGACAAGCACCGCCTCCGGCTGGTCGCGATTCATCACCACCACGGGAGCCTTGCGCGCCATGCGCAGGGCGTCGGACGGATTGTTCTTGAGCTGGCGGACGTTGACGGACTTCATAATGTGCCTCGTTTACGTAGGAACGTATGGTAGGCTCACCACTAGCCCGATGCAATGATCTGATGGGAGACATTGCCGGAGAAACTCACCAGCAAAGGGCGCCCGCCCTGCTCCTTCCGCCTTCCTCCTTGCCCTTCCTCCTCCTTTCGTCTTCCCCCTTATTACGACTTCCCCGACCGCACGAACTTGAGCAGTTGCGCCGGGTCGCGAGCGTCGGCCGTCCGCAACGCAGCGATATAGCGATCACGGACCTCGCCGGGCGCGACGAAATCGGTGTTTCCCCAATCAAATGCCTCAGCTCCGCTTTGCTTGAGCAGGATATCGGTCATGAGGCGGGCATGGCGCCCGTTGCCATTTGGAAAGGGATGGATCTGTGTCAAACGATGATGAAACCGCGCCGCAATTTCGTCCAACGGCATTGACTTCTGCTTGAGTTGGTAAGAAACGTCATCGAAAAGCTTCTTAAGTTCGACGGGGATGTTTGCCGGATCGATGCCCGGGTTCGTTTCCTTCGTGCGGAACATGCCGGCCCATTTCCAGGTCTTGCCGAACATTCGCCGATGAAGTTCCCGTGCGAACCGCGGGGTAAGCACGTCCTTGCGCTTTCTCGACAATGGGCACCGCCCACCGGTGACCGTGACGGCGTGCGCCGCGCACGGGGCGCCGCATTGCTCAAATGCTGATGCAGCGCCTGCTGATCGCGCGGCACCGTTTGAATTCGCCACGCGATTCCCCTGGCTCTGCCATTCCACTCAAACACACCCGCCTCTTCGAGGACGACGCCCAAATAACTGGCGCCTTGGGCATGTAATATGTCGCCCGGGCAAATCGTATAGATGGCACAACCCATAGCCGTCACGCTTCACGAACGCGAGCGGGCGCTCGATCAGGATGTGATCCGCCGGCGGCGGACAAAACGGCCATGGCGCGTCGGCCTGATGCAGGCCCGGCTCGGAGAGATGGCCACGCACGTTTCCGCGCTGGCCAACGGGATACTTCCTTTGTTTCACGTCCCTCCCTCGGCGTAGCGTTATGTCTTGATTTTACTCGCGATTGGGGCGACAGGCAGGCGCCACGTGAGATCGGGAGAGCGGGAGGGCGACAAACCTGGATGGCGAGTGACGGTTACGACGAGCGCCGCGGGTAAGCGCGGGCGGCGAGGTCGCCGTAGAACCTTTCGCAGAGCCTGAAGCGCCGTTCCACGGGGTCGAGGCCCCCGGGCAGCGAGGCTTCGACCAGGGCGCGGGCCGTGTCGAACATCCCGGTGCAAGCGAGAACGCGCTGCTCCGGCGTCATGCGTGCAAAGCCCTCCTGCACGAGCTTGCGAAATTCAGGGGTGGTGTCCTGCATCGAGGGTCTGCCGTAGCAACTCCGTGACTGACAGTTCGGACGCCCAGCGCTCAAGATACGTCCGATCGGCGCCGGCCGCAAGAAGCGACTGGACGTCCCGGATTTGCATCTCCGATTGGGATTCCCTTGCCCACGCAAGCTTGGAGAGTATCAGGTCTTCCCGGCTGACGACCCATGCCTCGAAGCCCGGCAGGTGCACGCGTTGCCGGCGGCCGAATTCGTGCCGGCGGTAGGGGGTGTCCTTACGGACGATGAAGTCGAGTTTCACCACTTTGTCGAGGTGCAGGACGTTGAACATCCCCGTCGTCGCGATCGCGGTCCCGACGTCGGCCTCCGCAACGTAATAGTCCGGCGCAAACAGCGCCGTCACCGATTTTGCGTCGCGCCCCGACAGCTCGACGACGATGTCGATATCCCGCGTCATGCGTGGTTCGGCGTAATAGCTCAGCGCAATCGAGCCTGTGAGCATGTAAGGGATGCCCGCACGCTCAAGGCGCGCCACGGCGTCACGCAGGACATCGAGCTCGTCTGTCATCTGCGAGACTATAACTGATGCAGCGGCGGGGGGAATCCTGGGGATGAAGCCAAGGTTGGGGTGAGCAGCGCGAAGGGCAGGCCGTCGGACTCCGCGAGCCACAGCCCGCGTGTCAGGCAGCGCACCGGCCGCTCTTCACCGATATCCACGTCCTGGTACACCGCCGGGCCGTCGGCAACGGCGCCGTCCCCAGCCTCACCCAGGTCGGCAAAGCGGAAATCGAGATCCCGGTCGCGCAGCCGCGCACCCACGAAGCGGTGTCCCGGCAGGCGCGCGAACAGTGCTCCCAGCGCTTTTTGAAGATCCGGCCGCATCCAGTGCGAAAACTCGCGGCGCGCGACGACCAAATGCGCGATCGGCGGCGTCGTGAAATGAGCGGCGAGCAGTTCGTGCAACGCTGGTTTATTTGTGAGGCGATCCATGTCGGTCGTGCAAAGCAAAAGCGGGGAGAAGCAAGCAACCCGCAACCTGAAACCGGCAACCCTTCACGAGCAACCGTCCGGGCTGTTCAGCAACCATTGCACATTGCGGCCCAAACCTGCGGCTTTTGAGGCTGTCGCTCTTCGCAAGAGCCGAGTCCGTTCCCATACGGATGGCGGTGCCTCTCCCCGGCCGCGTGCAGGCTCCGGCCGAGCCGGCGCGTCCGGTGCGCGGCGGCACCGGACGGCTGACGGCTCACGCCGCCAGCCCTGCGATTCCGATCAACTCCTGCGGCACGTCGATCTCGAGCTTCTCACGGTTGAGATCGGCAACCTCGTCGAGGAGCCGCGTCGCGCGCGCCTGCTCGCGGGCGAGCTTCTCGCGCAGTGCTTCGACCAGCGCTGCCTCGGCGGTCTGCAATGTGACCGCGACCGCTGCGCGCCGCGTGAAAGTCCACGAGTCGGTCTCACCTACGAGTTCACCGGGCAGGCTGCGCACAGCATCCGGACGTACCATGTCCGCTTTCTGCCCGTCGATCACAGCCTTGTACAGCGCAACACGGCGGTTGGCAGCCTCGGCCTCCGCGAGCTTGCCGGAGATCCCGAGCTGCGCATTGCGCACGGCGAGCGCGGCGCGAATCACCGCCACCGCCTGGGCGCCGCTTTCGACCAGGGCGAGGTCGTCGGCAGCGCGCCGTGCGATCACGGCTGCCTTCTCTTCCACGCCCTGCTTGTTCCAGGGCGAGATCGCAGTGGCCGTGTAGGCCGCCTTCACATTCGCTTCGCGCTCTTTCAGCGCGATGTTGATGCGCTCGGCCACTTTGTGCCAGCGCGAGAGCGTAAGGGCGTAATTCATGTCGTCCTCCTTCCTGCGAGCAAATGTACG
This sequence comes from Betaproteobacteria bacterium RIFCSPLOWO2_12_FULL_62_58, assembly GCA_001772005.1. Lineage (GTDB taxonomy): Bacteria > Pseudomonadota > Gammaproteobacteria > Burkholderiales > SG8-41 > DSOT01. The sequence continues at coordinate 10,333 of MERI01000244.1, forward strand.
CACCGCATCCAAGCGAATGGCGCGGCGGGCCGACTGCCCGAAACACGGAGTTCGGATGGAACCGGACCCGCCGCGCTTGACCGGCGCGGCGCAACCCGGTCAGCGGGCGACTAGGCGCCCTTCAGTGACAGCGGACAAAAGAGCAGCCTCTGCCGCGGCGCGCCTATTCGCGAGCGGCAAATGTCATGTCGTTGCATTGAAGGCTTCACTCTCATCCACCAGGTTGAGCGGAAAGGATGCAAACGATACCGGAGCAAAAAAGCCCGATCAAGAAAAATCGCACGCTGCGGCGCAATAGCTGTTGCATAAACGCAACGCAGGTCTCTTAATCACGGGCGCGCGAGTCGGCCAAATGGGGCGGGTGCTCAGGCCGTCACAATTTCGATCCGGGCGTGGAAGCCAGTTGCCAATGAAGGAAACGCTGAGACTGCTCCACGCCGTAACGCTTGCTGACAAAGAACCCGGGATTGCTGCCCACGCGATGGAATGACTCGTTGCGGTTCTTGCGACCGCGTCGGGACTGGTGGAGGATGACCCTGTCCAGTAAAGTTCCGAAAACAATGATGATCCGAAAAAGCCGGGAAGCGGACTCTGATGCGCTGTTGGCAATTGTCAACGAGGCGGCCCAAGCATATCGAGGAGTGATACCCGCCGATCGGTGGCGAGAACCCTATATGCCGGCGGAAGAATTAAAGCGAGAAATCGCGAACGGCGTCATATTCTGGGTTGTGGAGGAAGACGGGCGCCTTGTAGCGGTGATGGGGATTCAAGACAAGGAAGAAGTTGCCTTAGTTCGACACGCCTACGTCACGCCAACCATGCAGAGGAAGGGCGTGGGGACAAAACTCCTGCGCCATGTGGAGGGTCTTACGGAAAAACCAACCTTAATCGGAACGTGGGCGGATGCCTCTTGGGCCATCGCCTTCTATCAGCGAAACGGATACAGGGTCGTCCCGAACCAATACAAAGACGCCCTTCTCCGGAAATACTGGTCTATCCCCTCGAGACAGGTCGAGACGTCGGTTGTGCTTGCCAATGCCCGGTGGATGGAAGCCCGACAACGCGCTCCAGCGGACAGCTAACCGTTGCCGCTGGGTTTCACATTATTATGTGTCTCCGATGACTGGAGCCTGGCTATCATGAGCAACTCACTGCAAGCAGCACTTCTATCGGGACTGGTATTCCCCGGCCTTGGGCAGGTCGTTCTGAAACGCTATAGACGCGGTGTGGTGTTGATGCTTATCGTTTTGGCCTGCCTTTCGGTCATCGCAGCGATAGCATTGCAACGGGCTTTTGCCATACTCAAACAGATTGAATCGGCGGGCGGGGCAATCGATATGGATGCTATTTTAAACGCGGCCGCTCAATCATCCACGACTTCCGACAGCCTGGTAGTCAATTACGTCTCGTCGCTGATCATTGTTTGCTGGATTTTTGGGGTAGTCGACGCTTACAGAATCGGAAAGAAAAGGGACTTGGAACAACAGTCAACGGGCCAAGGTTCAAGTAGCGAAGGCGGTTAAGGCATTTAGCAACAATAACTTGAACATTTATGTATTTGGTGTCATGGTATGGGTCCATGGACACCGAAGCGGTTCTGCGAGCCAAG
>MERI01000245.1:0-11891 GCA_001772005.1 Betaproteobacteria bacterium RIFCSPLOWO2_12_FULL_62_58
GATAACCAGCCCGTACCGCGCAGGCTATTTGAGTCAGATTTTTAGATGAGGCAACGAAACACATTTCGGTCAGATTTTTAAATGAGGCAACACGTCGAGCCGCGATCGCGATTCGCCGAGCCGAGGCGCCGGGAGCAGGCGCCGATGAGGTCGCCAACTGCGCATAACACCCGTTGCCCGCGACTGCTTGCGCGCAAGACTTGCGGCGGCGCTAAGCTCATTAGTGCGGCTGAATCCCGGCTGCTTTCAGCAGTTTCGCCATGGGCGGGCCTTCTGCCTTCACCACCTCCAACATGCGCTCGGGCGTGGTGTGCTCCGCAAATATCCCCAGGCTGTTAAAGCGCTCGACCACGTCGGGCATCCGGACGATATTGCCGAGATCGGCATTGACGCGAGCGATGACCGCGCTCGGCGCACCCTTGGGGGCAGCCACCCCCCACCACTGCGAAGGAAACGACTCTTGCAAACCCGCCTGGGCCATCGTCGGCGTATCCGGCAGCGCCGCCGAACGCTTTTCGGATGTGACCGCAAGCGCCCGCAACCGGCCCGAACGCACATGCGGAACGGCGGGGACCATGTCGCCGAATTGCAGGTCGGTCTGTCCGGCCACCAGATCGAGCATCGCCACCGCACCGCCTTTATAGGGGACGTGCACAAGTTTTGCGCCCGTGATCACCTGAAAAAATTCGCCGACGATATGCGCTGTCGTGCCGAGACCGCCGGAGCCATAGTTGAGCTGTCCGGGGCGCGACTTGGCCAGTGCGATCAGCTCCTTCACATTACGCGCCGGGACGCTCGGATGGACCACGAGCACGGGTCCCGCCGAAACAACGATCGAGATGAACGCAAAATCGTTCAACGGATCGTAGGGTATTCTTGTGTATAGCAACGGGTTGACGACGAGCGCGGCCTTGGCGGTGAGCAGCAGCGTATAACCGTCGGCCGGTGCTTTCGCGGCGACTTCATGACCGATGCTGCCGCCGGCTCCGGGACGGTTATCGACAATCACTTGCCGGCCGAAGGATGCCGTGAGCTTCTGCGCGATTAGCCGACAAAGTACATCGCTAGAGCCTCCGGGCGGAAATGGCGCGATCATACGCACGGGTTTCGTCGGATAAGCGTCCTGTGCCGCCGCCGGTACAGCAGCGACCGCGAGAAACATCGCGCAGGCGAAGTGCAGTGTATCGCGGGAGCGAATCATCGCGTCTCTCTTCCTATGATGTGTGGCGGGCATATATACGATCAAACGCTGCATGATTACTCGGCCTTGATGTTGGCCAATTTCACGACGTCGCCCCACTTCCTGAGTTCCGACTTCATGTAGGCGCTAAATTCCTCCGGGCTGGAGGGGGAAGGCACGGCGCCATCCGCCAGCATCCGATCGACGGTGTCCTTTTGCTTCAGCGTGTCGACGATTGCCTTGTTGAGCCGCTGCACGACGTCCCCGGGCATGTTCGCAGGGCCCACCATGCCGGCCCACCCGAAGGCTTCAAACCCCGGCAGGCCGGCTTCGGCGACCGTCGGAAACTCGGGGAGCGACGGGATGCGTTGGGCACTGGCCACTCCCAGCGCCCTGACCCGGCCGGCGCGCACGTGAGGGAGTATCGACGGGATGCTGCTGTGGGTGAAATGGGCTTCACCGGACAACACGGCCACCACGGACGGCGCGTTTCCCTTGTACGGAATGTGAAGTATCTGCACCTTCGCCATCGAAACGAACAGTGCCGTGGCGAGGTGCTGCCCGTTGCCTGTTCCGGGCGAGGAGTAGGTGATCTCGCCGGGTCTCGCCTTGGCGAGCGCGATCAACTCCTTCACGTTCTTGACCGGCAGCGACGGGTGCGTGACCAGCAGGTACGGGAAAGTCGACATGTTGGCGATATGCGTAAGCTCCCGCAGGCTGTCGTACGGCAGCTTCGCGAAAATATGAGGGTTGATCACCAGCGGTCCCGCGGAGGCGGCTGCGATGGTGTAACCGTCAGGCGCCGCCGCCACCAGAGCCTGCAGGCCGATGATGCCGTTGGCGCCGGCGCGGTTATCGATCGCGACCTGCTGGCCGAGGCGATCTGACAGACCCTTGCCGACGATGCGCCCGATGTAGTCCACCCCGCCGCCGGCCGGAAACGGCACGATCATGCGGATCGTTCTGCTCGGCCAAGCCTGCGCGAGCGCTGCCGCCGGCCACAAAGTCAGAGCGCCGAATGCCAGCGCGACGGTTCGGGATATCGTCCTGGTAGTCATAGACTCCTCCTAGCAGCCTGTCGGGCTTAGCTGCCCAACAGGCTGCTATAAGCAAAACCGCCTGCGAATTCAGAATGAAACCCAGCATGACGACCCTTCTTGGCCGCCAATGGACACGCCCAGCATGAGAGAAATGAGTCTTTCACTGCATTTTGTTCCGTTTTCGCATAGGCGGTTTTGCATCAGGAGTTTGTCGGGGCTAAGTCCGACAAACTCCTAGTGTCTTGAGCGATCACTCACCGAGCCGGCGCGCCCGGAGCGAGTGTGCAGGCGGATCCGGACTGCGCCTACCGAGTTCTGCGTAAATGGTTGACAAGCCATTTATGCCTCGAACCTCCCTTCTCCGCTCGGGAGAAGGGTCGGGGATGAGGGCTGAGCATTGTCATGTATTTCTGCAATGCTCAGTAATGGGCCTTCTGTTCACGCCGGGTTCCTCCTCCTCGGGAGAGGACCGCAATCGGAGCGGGTATTGAGCGGGATCAGCGGTCAATGACCGATCAATCTATTCCAACCACGAGAGCAAGGCAAGCTTCTTCCCGCACCGCGGCTGTTGGACAGAAGTAGCGGGGCTTGCACGAGTAGGCAAGCAGGTAGTCGTGCCTGCAGGCGTCGCAGTAAATGCGGGCAAAGCCGTGGTGTGGATCGCCGCACTCGATGAAGCGCTCGATGACCTGTTCCTCGACGGCGCGCCGCAGCCGACCCGCTTCGCGAAGCTCCTTGCCATGCCGGGTCGCGCACTGCCACAGCGGGCTCGCGCACGGGTTGCGCGGCCGGTATCAGCCGATATCGTCAGAGGCTGCGGGGATCAAGCCGCAGTGACGAAGCGCGGACCGCCGCTGTGGGGGATTGCGTTCAGCCTAATTCTTCGCCAGACCCAGATCGACGAGCAGTTCCTTGATCTCGATGTGCTGCTCATCGAGGTATTTCCGGAACTCGGCCGTCGTGATGAACTCGTCCATGAGGAGGAACTGCTGAAGCTCTTTCTTCCAGGCTTCGGTCGCCACCGCCTTGCGCAATGCGCCTTCCCAGAACGCGACATGCTCGGGGTCCATGTTGCGCGGCCCGACGATTCCGCGCCAGTTCGAGACCACCGCGTTGACGCCCTGTTCGCGCCAGGTCGGGATTGCGGCCATCAGGCCCGGCAATCGCATAGGCGCCGCCACGGCCACCAACCTCACATTGGAGCCGCTCTGTAGGTGCGGCACCCAAAGTCCGACCGAGCCGGGAACGATGTCCACGTGTCCGCCCAGCATCGCGACAATGGCGTTGGCGCCCGAATTGAAAACGACGGCCTTTGCCTTGCGCACGTCGATGCCCGAAACCCTGAGCGCGCGCGCCACGCCCTGATGATTGGAGTTTCCCAGGCTGGTAGCGACTCCAATGCTCAGCGCGCCGGGATCCTTCTTCAGCACCTCGATCAGATCGCGACCACTCTTGATCGGAGAGTCCGCCCGCACCGCCACCGCGATGTATTCCCCGAACAGCCGGGCCAGCGGTGTGAGCTCGTTGTGGCTCGGTCCCAGGCCCACGATGTGGTTGGTGATCAGGCTGCCCGAAGCGATTGCAATCATCTGGCCGTCCGCTCTTTGGTTGAGCTGGTTGTATAGAATAATGCCGCCGCCCCCGGGGCGATTGCCAACCGTGATCGCGGCATCGAACATGCGGCCTTCCTGCCAGATCTTTTGAAAGGTGCGCGCGGTACGATCCGGGCCGCAGCCCGGCGCGCAGTTGGACGCGATCTCTACGGCGCCTCTGGGCGTCCAGCCGGTTTGCGCAGTCGCCGGCGGGTTCGCGCCCAGCCAGAGCGCAGCGAGCGTCACCCACGCAGCACAATTACGCATGCCTTTGCCCTTCGCTTTCATCTTTCTTCCTCCTCTTCTCATTTTGCCGGAACGATAGGAAATTCAATCCAGCCTTGATTCGTGTTCGCCGAGCCGAGGCACTGGGAGCAGGTGCGGAAGAAGTTCCGGAATGCGCGTAACGAACCGTATGTTCGTGCTTGCCTCCTCCTCCCCGGGAGACGACCGCAATCCGAGCGGGTCTTGAACGGGATTATCGGTCAATTACTGCGCAATCTATTCCAACCACCAGAGCGCGGCAAGCTCTTTCCCGCATCCCGGCTGTTTCGAGGGGGTCTTTTCCGTACGGCAGGTCAGGCGATGTCGGGAACCGGGTGAGCAGATAATGAAACGAAAACGCAAAGTCCGTGGCACATCCCTTTCGCTACGCGTCTTCGGGCCCTTGCGCACCCTGACCCGTTCTGCAATGCTAATCAGACCATCCCACAAGGAGGGACCGCCATGAACAAGAACTGGATCCTTGCGCTCGTCTTCGCCGCCTCGGTCACCGCGTCCGCTGCCGATCTCGTCATCGCGCTCGGCGCGGACGTGACTTCGGTGGATCCGCACGTGCTCAACGCCGCGCCCAACAACAGCATCGGCGAGCAGGTGTTCGACACGCTGGTGCGGCGCGATGCGCGGCAGCGCTTCACACCCGGTCTCGCGGAATCGTGGCGCACGGTGGGCGACACTACCTGGGAATTCAAGCTGCGCCGCGGCGTGAAATTCCACGACGGCTCCGAGCTCACCGCCGAAGACGTCGCTTTCTCGATCGACCGGCCCGCGACCCTCAAGGGCGTCCCCGGCGGCTTTACCGTATTCACCCGGCCGATCACGCAAAAAGTGATCGTCGATTCCCACACCATCCAGCTCAAGACCGCCACGTCCTATCCGAACATGCCGTCCGACATGGCGAGCATCATCATCGTTTCGAAGCGCGCGGCGCAGAATGCCGCCAGCGCCGATTTCGATTCCGGCAAGGCGGCCGTCGGCACCGGCCCCTACAAGCTGGTGCGCTTCGTCAAGGGCGACCGCATCGAACTCGCGCGGCATGAAGGATACTGGGGGCCGAAGCCGGCATGGGACCGCGTGCTGTTCCGCCTCATCACCAATGACGCAGCGCGGATTGCGGCGCTGCTTGCCGGCGACGTGCACCTGATCGAGGTCATCCCGCCCACCGACTACGCGAAGCTGCGCACCAACAATGCACTCAAGATTTTCACCTCGCCATCCAACCGCATGATTTTTTTCCACCTCGACTCGGACCGCGACAGGACGCCGTTCGCCTTCGACAAGTCCGGCAAACCGCTCGACAAAAACCCCTTCAAGGATGCGCGCGTCAGGAAGGCTTTCTCGAAAGCGCTTAACCGGCAGGCGATCGTCGAGCGCGTGATGGAAGGGCTCGCCATCCCGGCCGGCCAGTTCGTCCCGGAGGGCTTTTTCGGGTATACGTCCAGCCTGAAGGTGGAGCCTTACGACCCGGAAGGCGCGAAGAAGCTTCTCGCCGAAGCGGGCTATCCCGACGGCTTCGCGCTGACGCTGCACGGCCCCAATAACCGCTACGTGAACGACGAGCAGGTCGTCCAGGCCGTGGCGCAGATGCTGAGCCGGGTCGGCATCGCGACCAAGGTCGAGGTCCTGCCCTTTTCGATCTACGTCTCGCGCGCCCGCAAGTTCGATTTCACGGCCGCTCTGCTCGGCTGGGGCGTTTCCACCGGCGAGGCCTCCTATCCGTTGCGGTCGCTGGTGGCGACCTTCAACGCCGAAAAAGGCACGGGGCCGTGGAACTGGTCGCGTTACTCGAATCCCAGGATGGATCAACTCCTCGAGCAGGCGCTCGCCACGGTGGACAACGCGAACCGCGAACGGCTGCTGCGGGAGGCGACCGAGCTCGTGATCAACGACCAGGCGGTGGTGCCGCTGCACTATCAGGTCAACACCTGGGCCTCGCGCAAGGGGTACGCCTACACACCGCGCACCGATGAGCGCACGTATGCGCATGAAGTCAAGCCCCAGTGACAGGATCGAGGATCAAGGATCGAGGATCGAGGATCAAGGATCAAGGATCAAGGATCAAGGATCAAGGATCAAGGATCAAGGATCAAGGATCAAGGATTGAGAGTACCATTCTCGCATTCGTTCAATCATCCGAAGTTCCGCACCACGCATGATCGGCCCTTCGGCGTCGCCGCACGCCTCGATCCTGAATCCTAAATCCTGAATCCTGAAGTAAGTAATGCTTTCCTACATCACCCGCCGCCTCGCGCAGAGTCTGCTCGCGCTGTTCGTGATGTCGCTGCTGGTGTTCGTCGGCGTCTATGCCATCGGCAACCCGGTCGACATTCTGATCAACCCGCAAGCCGATCAGGCGGAGATAGCGCGTGCCACCGCTGCGCTCGGGCTCGATCAGCCGCTGTGGCTGCAATACTGGAATTTCCTGATTGGGGCGCTTGCCGGCGACCTCGGCAAATCATTCATTTCGAACGTGCCCGCGGTCGAGCTCATCCTCACGCGCATGCCGGCCACCGTCGAGCTCGCGCTCTCCGCCATGGTGATAGCGGTCGTGCTCGGCATCCCGTTGGGGCTGCTCGCCGGGCTCAAGCCGGAGTCGTGGATCGGAAAAACCATCATGGCCGGCTCCATCGTCGGTTTTTCGCTGCCGACGTTCTGGGTGGGGCTCATGCTGATCATGGTGTTTTCGGTCTACCTCGGCTGGTTGCCCACTACCGGGCGCGGCGCGACAATCGACGTGCTCGGGGTCGCGGTCAGCATCCTCACCTGGGACGGCGTGAGACACATCCTGTTGCCCGCGACCAATCTCGCGCTGTTCAAGCTCTCGCTGCTGATCCGGCTCACCCGCGCCGGCGCCCGCGAGGCGATGGTGCAGGATTACGTGCGTTTCGCGCGCGCCAAGGGCGTTCCCCAGAACCGCGTCGTGCGCATTCACGTGCTCAAGAACATCATGATCCCGATTGTGACCGTGGCGGGGCTCGAGTTCGGCTCGGTGATCGCCTTCGCCATCGTCACCGAGACCATTTTCGCGTGGCCGGGCATGGGCAAACTCCTGATCGACTCGATCAACGTGCTCGACCGGCCGGTGATCGTCGCCTACCTGCTGATCATCGTCTTCATTTTCATTCTGCTCAATCTGGCGGTCGACTTGATCTATACCGCGCTCGACCCGCGGGTGCGCATCAGCGGGACGAAAACATGAGCAGCGCACTGACCACACCGTCACCGCTGCGAGAATTCGCAGCGCGTTTTGCGGAGGACCGGATCGCGCTCGGGGCGTTTATCCTTTTCTGCCTGATCCTCGCTACCGCGGTGTTCGCGCCGCTCGTCTCGCCGCAGAACCCCTACAACCTCGCACAACTCGATATCCTGGACTCCAAGCTCGAGCCGGGGGCCAGGGGCCTCGACGGCATGACGTTCTGGCTCGGCACCGACGACCAGGGGCGCGACATGCTCTCGGCCATACTCTATGGGCTGCGCATCAGTCTCGGCGTCGGCGCCGTTTCCACGCTCGCCGCGCTCGCGATCGGCATGGCGGTCGGCCTTATCGCGGGCTACGCGGGCGGCTGGCTCGATGCCCTGATCATGCGCATCGTCGACTTGCAGCTCTCATTCCCCTCGATCCTGATCGCTCTGGTGCTGCTGGCCGTGCTGGGACAGGGGGTGGACAAGATCGTTGTCGCGCTCATCACGGTGCAGTGGGCCTATTACGCGCGCACCGTGAGGAGCAGCGCGCTGGTGGAGATGAGAAAGGAATACGTGGATGCGGCGCGCTGCCTCGCATTCGGCACGGCGCGGATCATTTTTCGTCACATCCTGCCCAATTGCCTGCCGCCGCTCATCGTGGTCGCGACGGTGCAGGTCGCGCACGCGATCGCGCTCGAAGCCACGCTCTCCTTTCTGGGTCTGGGCATGCCGATCACCTCGCCCTCGCTGGGCCTTTTGATCGCCAACGGCTTCACCCACCTGCTCTCGGGAAAATACTGGATCAGCTTCTTCCCGGGCGCCGCGCTCCTGGTCACCATCGTGACCATCAATCTCGTGGGCGATCAACTGCGCGACGTATTGAATCCCCGGTTCCACTGAGCGCGGAATCGTTGACCGCCGCCAGCCGCGCGGCATTGAGCTTGTCGATTTACACCACTGCGCCCTGCCGCTGCCTCGGCAATAAGCTGGCAGCGGTAACACGAAAATTGGCCGTGAGCCGCCCGCACCATGTTGGCGCCTGCCGCGTCACGGCCATTGGCGCGTCATGTCACCGGCCCCGCATCGAGGAATACGCGCGGTGGGTCGCCTTCTGGCTGCCGGATCCGCGCCTGGAATCCCAGCGCGCCGGCGCGCCGTTATTGCCTCGGCGCGCGCCCTGGTCACGTTCGGACGAACCGCCGCGTGATACCGGCTTCGGTTCCATTCCGGGCACGACGTGCGTTTCGATTTTCCGCCCGGTGAAACGCTCGATTTGCTTGAGCTGGCGCGTGTCGTCCGGGGACGCGAACGAAATCGCGATACCGGCCGCGCCCGCGCGCCCGGTGCGCCCGATGCGGTGCACGTAGTCTTCGGCAACCTTGGGAAGATCGTAGTTGATCACGTGCGTGATGCTCAGCACGTCGATGCCGCGCGCCGCGACGTCGGTCGCGACCAGCACGCGCACGTTGCCGCTGCGCACCTTGTCGAGAGTACGGTTGCGCTGCGACTGATTCATGTTGCCGTGAAGTGCGGCGGCGGCATGCCCCTTGTCGTAAAGCGTCTCGGCCAACCGGTCGGCGCCGCGTTTGGTCGCCGTAAAAACGATGGCCTGTCCCATTTCAGTATCGCGCAGCAGATGATCGAGCAGCCGATGCTTGTGGCCGCCGTCATCGACATGGTGCAGACGCTGCTCGATCTGCGCATGTTGCGACTGTGGCGCGGAGACTTCGATCAGCTTCGGTTGTCGCAGCAGGCGTTGTCCGAGCTTGGCGATGCCGCCGTCGAGCGTCGCCGAAAACAGCAGCGTCTGGCGCGTGGCGGGCGTCGCCATAGCGATTCTCTCCACGGGCTGGATGAAACCCATGTCGAGCATACGATCGGCTTCGTCGAGCACCAGCATCTCGATACGCGAGAAATCGACCTTGCCCTGGTCGATGAAGTCGATGAGCCGCCCGGGCGTTGCCACCAGAATGTCGAGCGACTGCTCGAGGAGCCGCCGCTGTTTCGGATACGGCATGCCCCCCAACACGGTGCCGGTGCGCATATGGCGCATGAACTTGCAGTACTTGTCCACCGCGCTCGTGACCTGCAGCGCGAGCTCGCGCGTCGGCGTCAGCACCAGCACGCGCGGACCGCGGCCGGGCTTGGCGGAAGGCTGCGCCAGGCGTTGCAGCGCAGTCCACACGAATACGGCGGTCTTGCCGGTGCCGGTCGGCGCCGAGACCATCAGATCGTGGCCCGCCATCGCATCGGGTATCGCCTGCGCCTGCACCGGAGTGGGCTCGGTATAACCGGCCGCAGTCAGCGCCTGCAGAATGGCGGGGTTCAAATTCAAAGATTCGAATGACATCAGGAAGCTTCCTTAAAGGTGAGGCACAACAAAAACGCGCAGGCATGACTGCTGCCGCAAAGCAGGCGAACGCTGCCGGCGCACGGGTATCGTCGCTAACCGTGCAGTCGCAGCGATTCAGGGAATCAGGCTGAAAACAGGAGGGGTCAGGGACAGATGCGACTCGAATTTACGCAACCCAAGTTGCTTCGAGGTGCGCGCACTATACAGGTAACCCGAAGAAATAGCGAACGTTTTCGATGGCCGCGCGACTAACTACTGTGTGCCACGCAAGACGCCGGCTGCACTACCCCTGTGCTATACTCGCGCCCTTTTCCTGGAACCCCGCCCCAGCGCAAAATGCGCGCCATACGCAACATCGCGATCATCGCCCACGTCGACCACGGCAAAACCACGCTGGTCGACAAGCTGCTGCGCCAGTCCGGCACGTTCGCCGCGCATCAGCATCTGGTCGAGCGCGTGATGGACTCGAACGACCTCGAGCGCGAGCGCGGCATTACCATCCTCGCCAAGAACTGCGCCGTCAACTACCAGGGCACGCATATCAATATCGTCGACACCCCTGGCCACGCCGACTTCGGCGGCGAGGTCGAGCGCGTGCTGTCGATGGTGGACGGCGTGCTGCTGCTGGTCGACGCGGTCGAAGGCCCGATGCCGCAGACGCGCTTTGTCACGCGCAAGGCGCTGGCGCTGGGCCTGAAGCCGATCGTCGTCATCAACAAGATCGACCGCCCGGGCGCGCGCATCGACTGGGTGGTGAGCCACACCCTCGATCTGTTCGACAAGCTGGGCGCCACCGAAGAGCAGCTCGACTTTCCGATTGTTTACGCGTCCGCGCTGCAAGGCTGGGCAACGACGGATCTGCACAGCGTCGGCCCCCTCACCCCCGGCCCCTCCCGCCAAGAGGATGAGGGGACTAAATTGGACATGCGCCCGCTGTTCGAGGCGATCATTGCAAACGTGCCGGCGCGCGCCGACGATCCGAATGGTCCTCTGCAGCTTCAAATCTGCTCGCTGGATTATTCCAGCTACGTCGGCCGCATCGGCATCGGCCGCGTCAACCGCGGCCGCATCCGGCCGGGACAGAACATCGTCGTCCTCAACGGCGACAAGCCGCCGGTCAGCGCCACTGTCAATCAGGTGCTGGTGTTCAAAGGACTCGAACGTGTCGTCACCGAAGAGGCGCAAGCGGGTGACATCGTGCTCGTCAACGGCATCGAAGAAGTTGGCGTCGGGGTGACGCTCGCCGATCCCGATCATCCAGAAGCGCTGCCGCTGCTGACGGTTGACGAGCCCACGCTCACCATGAACTTCCAGGTCAACACTTCGCCGTTCGCCGGGCGTGAAGGCAAGTTCGTCACCAGCCGGCAGTTGCGCGAGCGCCTGCAGCGCGAAGTCATGAGCAACGTCGCGCTGCGCGTCGAAGACACCGCGGACGCCGACGTGTTCACGGTTTCGGGCCGCGGCGAGCTGCATCTCACCATCCTGCTCGAGAACATGCGGCGCGAAGGCTACGAGCTCGCGGTATCGCGCCCCCGCGTCGTGCTCAAGGAAATCGGCGGCGTCAAATGCGAGCCGTTCGAAGCGCTGACAGTCGACGTAGAGGACACGAACCAGGGCGCCGTGATGGAAGCACTGGGCGCGCGCCGCGGCGACCTGCAGGACATGCAGCCCGACGGCAGGGGGCGAGTGCGGCTCGACTACCGCATCCCGGCGCGCGGGCTGATCGGCTTTCAGGCGGAATTCCTGACGCTTACGCGCGGCACCGGCATCATGAGCCACGTGTTCGACGATTACGCGCCGATGAAGCCGGAAATTCCGGAGCGCCGCAACGGCGTACTGGTCTCGGCGGAAAACGGGGAGGCGGTAGCGTATGCGCTGTGGAAACTGCAGGAACGCGGCCGCATGTTCGTGAGTCCCGGCGACCCACTCTACGAAGGCATCATCATCGGCATCCACAGCCGCGACAACGACCTCGTCGTCAACCCGATCAAGGGCAAGCAGCTCACCAACGTCCGCGCCTCGGGTACCGACGAAGCGGTGCGCCTGGTGCCGCCGATCCAGATCACGCTTGAATCGGCGATCGAGTTCATCGCCGACGACGAACTGGTCGAAATCACGCCGAAATCGATCCGCATCCGCAAGCGTCTGCTGCTGGAACACGACAGGAAGCGCACGCGGAGGGCGGAGCAGGCTCACGCGGCTTAAGCCGCGGGATGCGACCCCGGAGCGTGCGACAGCGCGCCTGTTCGATGTGGTTCAATTGA
>MERI01000245.1:11984-19833 GCA_001772005.1 Betaproteobacteria bacterium RIFCSPLOWO2_12_FULL_62_58
CGATGTGGTTCAATTGAGGTACTCGACACCAATCAAGCAGGCCATGAACCATTCGGCTATGCGTCCGGCGCGCACGCGGAGGGCGGAGCAGGTTCACGCGGCTTAAGCCGCAGGTCAGAAACCCAACCAACCCCCAGTGATTTGCCGAACTTGGGCCTCGCGGCGGGCCCTTTGCGTTGATGCACTCCACGACGTGCCGCATCCGCAGGGGTTTCACGCGTTCATCGCGTTCCATCAAGAGCGGCCGGCCGCTGCCCCCTATTCCCGCGGGTGCATCGCGCTTTGGTCGTGCGCTGTCTCGCCCCTGAGTGTCGCTGCCGAGAGGTTACCATGCCACGCGCCGGCAATTGCCGGGTTGCGGCCTTCGTCGGCGGTGGCAGATTGCGAAACAGTCTCCAGATCGCTGCCAAACCACGGAACGATGGGCCGCGGCGCAGCGGACGCCGGGCCGATGACGTAGTAAGTGGGGCACGCGTAGAGATCGATGTCCTCCTGATTGATCGGGTACGCGCCGCAATTGGTAAAACGTCGCAGGGTGGTCCCAAAAATCCCGCAGAAGTACTGGTTCTCCCTCCCCTTTTCCAGAAACAGACAGCGCCGGTCAAGGCAGCAGTTTCCGCAATGGTTGCAAAAGCCGCCTATTTTTGTTACCTGCGATGGCCGCGCAACAGAGAGAAGGCTTTGCACGTAACGTTCCACTGAGCGTCTCTGGCGCATGGCGATGAGAGTGATCAACAATTTCACGATCGTGCGGTAATAGTTCCTTACGAACCCTCCTTTCCCGGTCAACAGTGACAGCAGCAGCGGCGACAACGGCAGCAGAACGATCACGCAAGCAAAGAAGACAAAAGCGCAGAGCTGGCCGAGAAAAAGCCGGATCGGGATCAAAAAACCTTTCCTGGGCAAAGCCTGCGTGGCGCAATCGCTGGGTCCGGGCATTCGCAACGTTTGCCCCCGCTAAGCAAAATGACCAAGAGCTATTGTACGAACCATCATCCACTCCCTGCGGTCGAGGCACCGCGCAGTTCCCGGGTAGGACCGTAGTCCCCTCTCCAAGTTCCTACTCTGTCCAATCACCGCGTCGGCGTGGAAATCGCGGCCCTTTGCCTTGTCACGCCCGCCGGGGCGGCACACCCGTATCATTTCGCTCATCACCTTGCGGTAATCCGGCACTGCGGTGATGACATACGCGGCCACAACGATATCGAAGCTCCCGTCGGGAAACTTCATGTCACCGGCATCCATGCGCATCAGCGTCACGTGGGCCAGATTTTGAACGCGCACGCGATCGCGGGCCTTGACCAGCATCGCGTTGGACAGATCGATCGCAGTGATCTTGCAGTGCCGTGGATAAGACGGCAGGCATAGGCCTGTCCCCACGCCGACCTCGAGCACGCGCTCGCCGGGCTCCACGTTCAGGTCGCGGACAGCGGCCTCGCGCGAGTGCTGGAAGATTCTGCCGAAGAGCCGGTCGTACACTCGCGCGTAACTGGAATAGACGCGTTCTATTTTCCGGAGGTCCATGGGGAGAGGCAGCCTCTATGCTGTCGCTCGCCGCACGCCAGGGATGAAGCGCGCAGCGATGCGAATCAGCCTGAAGCATAACAAAATCCGCCCTATACGAGAACATCAGCCCAGCCTCAAGGCCGCCGCCCACGGCCTGAACCTTCGCCGGACTCCGAGGAAAACACCGCAGACGGGTACCTGGTAGCCTTGTCCTGCAGTTCAGCAGAAAATCCGCGTTGCATCTCTTTACCACCTGTTGCCGGAGCACCGATGCCCTTCGACATGAATCTCGTCCAGCGCGGCGCGCGCCTGCGCCGCAGCCCCTTTTTCGAGGCCACTCAACGTTATGGCGCCAAGGCCTATACGGTCTACAACCACATGCTGTTTCCGATCTGCTTCGCGGACCTCGAGGAGGAATACTGGCACCTCGTCCACCACGTCACGCTGTGGGACGTCTGCGTCGAGCGGCAGGTCGAGATCACCGGCCCCGACGCGTTCACTTTCACCAACATGCTTACCCCGCGCGACCTCGCCCGCTGCGCGGTGGGCCAGGGCAAGTACGTGGTCATCACCGCGGAAAACGGCGGCATCATCAACGATCCGGTGCTGCTCCGGCTCGGGGAGAATCACTTCTGGCTCGCCGCTGCCGACAGCGACGTTCTGCTGTGGGCACGCGGCGTGGCAGTGAACTCGGGGCTGCGGGTCGAAATCCGGGAGCCCGACGTGTCTCCTTTGCAGGTGCAGGGCCCCAAGGCGAAAGAGGTCGCGCGCACGCTCTTCGGCGACCGCGTGCTGCAACTCCGTTACTACCACTTCTTCGAAACCGGGCTCGATGGCATTCCGGTGGTGGTGACGCGCACCGGGTGGTCCGGCGAGGTGGGATACGAGATCTACTTGCGCGACGGCAGCCGTGGCGACGAGTTGTGGGAGCGGATCATGGAAGCGGGACGGCCTCACAACATCCGTCCCACCGGACCCTCCGACATCCGCCGCATCGAGGCCGGTATCCTCAACTGGGGTGCCGACATGACGCCGGAGAATAACGTCTATGAGGTCGGGCTTGATTACCTGGTAGACGGGAACAAGCGTTCTGACTACATCGGTCGCGAAGCGCTCCAGCGCATCAAGGCAGAGGGCGTCAAACGGAAACTCGTCGGCATCGAGATCGACGGCGCGCGTATCGAGATGAACGCGACGAAGTGGCGGGCGAAAGTGGGCGGCGACACGGTTGGCCGCGTCACCTCCGCGATCTACTCGCCGCGGCTGAAGAAAAACATCGGCTACGCAACGGTGCCCGTTGCTTACGCGGCTCCGGGGACCGGGTTGCGCGTGAAGATGTCCGGCATCGGCGAACGGCGGGCGACGGTGGTCCCGAAGCCGTTCGTCGATCCGAACAAACAAATTCCCAAAGCGTAACGGGCGATGAGTGAACGAGGAACGCGGAATTCAGCGCTTTTTGCCGAGCAGCGTGCCGCGGCAGCGCCGGGCGCCGCAAAGGCACGGATTGGCGCGTTTCAACGCCGGCGTGTGGCGCTCCTCGAGAACCAGATTGTAGTCGTAGGTGAGTTCCTCGCCGGGGCGGATGCCGCGGATCGCCTCGATGAAGATCCTGCCCTCGTCGTTCACCGCCTCGCAGTTGGGCGCGCAGGAGTGATTGATCCAGCGCGACGAATTGCCTTTGTGGGTCGCGTCGATCACCGTTTCATCGTCGACCGCGAACAGCATGGTATGCGGGGAATCCTCGTGCTCCTCGCCGTAACTCTCGTCGGCCTCGTCGTGGCTCATGCGCTCGCCGATATACTCGATGAGCCGGCTGCCTCTGGGGATAGCCGCGAGCGCGAACACGCCGCGGCCGTGAATGGATGATCTGCGAACGGCAATGCGCCGCTGCGTTCCGTGCAAGGAACGGGACATGTTTCTGTGACCTCGGATTGTTGAAACCGGAAAACCGGTTACCGCATTATCAGGCGCGTATTACCGTTTGATGGCGCGTGGGATGCGTATTGTAACCTTTGCCGCGAGAAAATCGAAGTCGCAGCCGCGGTCGGCCTGCTGCACCGAGGCCATGAACAGCTTGCGGTAGCCGCGAGCATCCTCTTTGCGCGGGCGCGGCTTTTTCCACGCTTTGCGCCGTTTCGCGAGTTCCGCCTCCGACACCAGCAGTTCGAGCTTGCGTGCGGGGACATCAAGCCGGATGCGGTCGCCGGTTTTCACCAGCGCGAGCGGCCCGCCGATCGCGGACTCGGGCGTGACGTGCAGCACGATCGAGCCGAACGCCGTGCCGCTCATGCGTGCATCCGATATGCGAACCATGTCTTTCACGCCCTTCTGCGCGAGCTTCTTCGGAATCGGAATGTAGCCCGCCTCGGGCATTCCCGGCGCGCCCTTGGGGCCGGCGCTCTTGAGCACCAGAATATCGTCGGCATTGACGTCGAGCCGGGGGTCATCGATGCGCTTTGCCATGTCTTCCAGCGACTCAAACACGACCGCCCTGCCGGTATGCCGCATCAGCTTACTGCTCGCCGCCGACTGCTTGATGATGGCGCCGCCGGGTGCGAGATTGCCGCGCAGCACCGCGACACCGCCTTCCTTGAAAATCGGGTTCTTGAACGGCCGCACCACATCCTGCTTCCACGCCGGCGGCGCGGCGGAGATGTTCTCTCCGAGCGTCCTCCCGCTCACCGTCAATGCCTTGAGCCTGAGCAGGGGCTTTAATTCGCGCAGGATGACCGTCAACCCGCCCGCTTTCTCGAGGTCCTCCATATAGTGCTGGCCCGTGGGCTTCAGGTCGACCAGCACCGGCGTTTCGCGCCCCATGCGGTCGAAGCCGCCGAGGTCGATCTCGATGCCGAGCCGCCCCGCCATCGCGGCGAGGTGCACGATGGCGTTGGTCGAGCCGCCGATCGCGAGCAGCACCCTGAGCGAATTCTCGAACGCATCGGGCGTCATGATCTGGTCCGGCGTCAACCGCTCCTTCGCCAGCGCCACGGCGCGCGCGCCGGTCGCTTCCGCATTGCGCAAACGCTCCGACATCACCGCCGGGATGCACGCCCCGCCCGGCAGCATCATGCCGAGCGCCTCGGTGACGAGCGCCATGGTGCTGGCGGTGCCCATCACCATGCAGGTGCCCGCGGAAGGCGCGAGCTTGGCGTTGACCGCATTGATCTCCCGCTCGTCGATCTCGCCGGCGCGGTATCGCGCCCAGAAACGCCGGCAGTCGGTGCACGCGCCGAGCCGCTCGCCGCGGTGGTCACCGGTCAGCATCGGCCCGGTCACCAGCATGATCGCCGGCACGTTGGCGCTCGCCGCGCCCATCAACAGCGCCGGCACCGTCTTGTCGCAGCCGCCGATCAGCACCACCGCATCGACCGGCTGCGCGCGGATCATTTCCTCGGTGTCGATCGCCATCAGGTTCCTGAGATACATGCTGGTCGGGTGCGCGAACGACTCGTGCAGCGTGATGGTCGGGAATTCGACCGGCAGCCCGCCCGCGAGCATGACGCCGCGCTTCACGGCCTCGATCAGTTCGGGCACGGTGCGATGACAGGCGTTGAAGCCGCTGTAGGTATTGGTGATGCCGATGATGGGCCGCTCGAGCGCGTCGTCCGAGTAGCCCATCGCCTTGATGAAGGCCTTGCGCAGGAACAGCGAAAACTCTTCGTCGCCATAGGCGGTGAGTCCGCGGCGCATGCCGCGTTTTCGATCAGTCATGATAAATCAAGGCCTCCTATTGATCGTTTCGAAACCGGATGACAAATCCGGACTCGCTCGACGCTCCCCTCGCCCCTCGGGAGAGGGGTTGGGGGTGAGGGATCGAGCGACGTAACGACGTTATGTAAAGCTCGATAGAACAGAAACTACTCGGATTGCCAGGGAATCGCGCGCCGCTGGATTTCCTTCAACAGGATGGTCATGAGGGTGCCGATCGCGGCGATGACCAGCAGCCCCACGAACATCTTATCGATCAGGAGCATCTCCCATGAGCTCCAGATCAGGAAGCCGATCCCGCTGCGCGCGGCCACGAACTCGGCGGACACGATCACGATCAGGCACACGCCGAGCGCCAAACGGACGCCGGCGAATATCACCGGCAGCGCGCCCGGGAACACGACGCGGCGGAAAACGAGCGCGCGGCTGGCGCCGAAACTTTGCGCGACGTCGAGGTAGACGCGATCCACGGTGGCAACGCCCGTGTAGGTGTTGATGACGATCGGGAAGAAGGCGGAAATCGCCACGACCGCGATTTTGGACCATTCGCCGATGCCGAAAAATACCATCAGCAGCGGCAGGATCGCGATCTTCGGGATCGGGTAGACCGCGGCGATGAGCGGGTCGACGACCGCGCGCACCGGACGCGACAGCCCCATCCACAGGCCAAGCAGCACTGCGGGCACCACGCCGATCGCGAAGCCGGCGATGATGCGTCCGAGGGAAGCGCCAAGGTGACGGGGCAGCTCTCCCGAAACGAGCATTTCCCACAGCGCGATGAGGATGATCGACGGTGCGGCGATGAAACGGCGGTCGACCAGCCCGGCGCGCACCGAGAGTTCCCACGCGGCGAGCAGCAGCAGGGGCGAGAGGATCGAGAGCATGCGCTCGCGGCCCTTCATGCCCCCTGCTCCCCGGCCCGCGCCCGCATCACTTCCTCTTCCAGAATGTTCCACAGATCGACCACGAGGCGGCCGTAGGTCTCGCTCGCCCGCACGCTGCGCGTATTGCGCGGCCGGGCGAACGGCACGTCGACGATTTGCTTGATGCGGCCGGGCCGCGCGGTCATCGCCACCACGCGGTCGCCGAGCAGCAGCGCCTCCTCGAGCGAATGGGTGATGAAAACAACGGTCGTGCGCGTCTCCTCCCACAGCGTGACGAGCTCCTCCTGCAGCAGCATGCGGTTCTGGGCGTCCAGCGCGGCGAAGGGCTCGTCCATCAGCAGGATCTGGGGCTCGGTGACGAAGGCGCGCGCGATGGAGACGCGCTGCTTCATGCCACCCGAGAGTTGGTGCGGGTAGGCATCCGTGAACTGGCCGAGCCCGACCTTGCGCAGCATCGGCAACGCCCGCCGCTCGCGCTCCTGCTTGGGGACACCGCGCGTCTCCAGGCCGAAGGCCGCGTTCTCGATCACGCTCATCCAGGGGAAAATGCTGGTCTCCTGGAACACGACCGCCGTTGCCGGCCGCGTCGCGTCAAGGACACGGACCTCCAGCGTCCCGCCGGTAGGCGTCTCCAGGCCGGCGAGCATGCGCAGAAACGTGGTCTTGCCGCAGCCGCTCGGCCCGACGAGACAGCAGAACTCACCTTGCTTGACCTTGAGTGTGAAATCGGTGAGCGCCTCGACCGGCCGTGCGCCGTCCTCAAAACGCTTGCTGAGCCGCTGCGCGACGATCTCGGCCACGGCGCCCGCCTAACGGCGGTATGGGCCCAGCACCTTCGCCGCATGGTCGGCAAACGAGTTGTCGACCACCTTCTCGATCGGCACGGGTTTTTCAACGCGGCCCATCTTCACGAAGAAATCCTGCTGATCCGCCACGCTCTTGACGATGACCGCGCCGTCGGGATTGAGGTTCGACCACTCGATGTCGCGATAGACCTCGGGGTCCTTGAGGTTGGTGTGCTTGATCATGATGCGCACGAGCTCGGCCTTCTTCTCGCCGCCTTCGCGCAGCGCGTCGTGGAAGGCGCGGATGCCGCGCACGTACGCGACCATGAAGCCGCGGGCCGCCTCGGGCCGCTTGCGCGCAAAGTCGAGGTTGTAGAAGATGACGCCCGCCTGGTGGTTCGGCTGCACTTCCGCCCAGCTGATCCACTTGAGGGCGATGCCCTTCTTGACGGCGAGCGTGATATTCGGCTCGCTCGACATCCCGGCCACGATGGCGCCCGTGCCGAGCGCGGTGATCATGTCCGGAAACGACATGTACTTCTGATCGACGTCCTTGAGCGTGAGGCCCTCGCGCTCGAGCACGCGGGCCCACTGGTACTCGGAAAGCGCGCCCGGCCCCCCCATGATCGCAATCGGCTTGCCGCGCAAGTCCTTGACGCTGCGCACTTCGCCGCGGTCCGATGCCGCCTTCGCGAGCAGCACCGCATTGGTGGAAAGGCCGATGATATTGGAGCCTTTGTCAGCGACGGTGATGATGGGCAGGCCGCGCGCGATACCGTTGAACAGACTGGCGGCGACGCCGCCGGTGGCGATTTCGAGATCTCCCGTCGAGAGCGCCGGCAGCATCTTGACCGAGGAAACGAAGGGCTCAAGCTTCAGATCGACCCCCGCCTCGCGGAAATAGCCCTTCTCCAGCGCAACGAAGATGCCGGCATCGGGCAGAATCCCGATAACGCCGATGCGCAC
>MERI01000246.1 GCA_001772005.1 Betaproteobacteria bacterium RIFCSPLOWO2_12_FULL_62_58
AAGCCGGCGCGGCATGCCGGTGTTCAATGCGCCCGGCGCCAACGCCAATGCGGTCAAGGAACTGGTGATCGCGGGGCTCATGCTCGCGGCGCGCAACATCGTGCCGGCCATCAAGTTCGTCGATGGGCTCCAGGGCGACGGCAAGGCGCTCGATAAGCTGGTCGAAGACGGCAAGAAACAGTTTTCCGGCAGCGAGTTGCCCAGGCACACGCTGGGCGTGATTGGGCTCGGCAAGGTGGGGAGTCTGGTGGCCGATGCCGCAATCAGGCTCGGCATGAACGTCCTGGGCTACGATCCGGAGATCACGGTCGATGCCGCCTGGAGCCTGCCCTCCCAGGTCAGGAAGGCGCACAGCATCGAAGAAGTGCTCAGGAACTGCGAGTACGTGACGCTGCACGTGCCGCTGCTCGATGTCACCCGCCACATGATCAACGCCGAGCGCGTCAAGCTGATGAAGCACGGCGCAATCCTGCTCAACTTCTCTCGTGACGGCATCGTCGACAACGACGCGATGCTCGAGGGGCTCCGCAGCAAACGGCTCCGCTGCTACGTTTGCGATTTCCCGGCGCGCAAACTGCTGGGCCACCCGCAGGTGATCGCATTGCCGCATCTTGGCGCTTCCACGCGCGAGGCGGAGGACAACTGCGCGGTGATGGTGGTCGACCAGGTGCGCGAATTTCTCGAGAACGGTAACATTCTCAATGCGGTCAACTTTCCCGAGGTGATGATGGCACGCGAATCGCCGTTCCGCGTCGGTATCGCCAACGCCAACGTGCCGAACATGGTGGGGCAGATCTCGACGGCGATGGCGCAAGCGGGTCTCAACATCCACAACATGCTCAACAAGTCGAAAGGCGACATGGCGTACACGCTGGTCGACGTCGACAGCGCGGTGCCGGCCGACGTGATTTCCCGGATCGCGCAGATCGCGGGCGTGCTCTCCGTGCGTTACCTGCCGCTGGAAAATCAACGACAGTGAGCGGTGAGCGGTGAGCGGAAAGTGACGCGTCTTGCGCGGGCTGACGGGTTTGCCGCTTACCGCTTACCACTTACCGTTCACCGCCTCGGTCCGACTTCATGAGCGATAAGCTGACAACGATACGCAGCCAGATCGACGCGCTCGACAAACGGCTGGTGAGGCTGCTCTCGGCGCGGGCGCGCTTTGCCCAGCGCATCGGCGGACTCAAGCAGGGATTCGTATACCGCCCCGAGCGCGAGGCGCAGATCCTGCGCCGCGTCGCACAGGCCAATCGCGGCCCGCTCTCCGACAGCGCCCTGCAGCGCCTGTTCACCGAGATCATGTCGGCGTGCCGCTCTCTGGAAGACCACATGACGGTCGCCTATCTCGGTCCTGAGGGCACGTTCAGCCAGGAGGCGGCGCTCAAGCATTTCGGCGGACTTGCCGCGACCGTGCCGTGCGCTTCGATCGACGACGCGTTCCGCCAGGTCGAGACCGGCGCCGCGGGTTACGGCGTCGTGCCGGTCGAGAATTCAACGGAAGGGGCGATCGGCCGCACTCTCGACCTGCTGCTCACGACGCCGGCCAAAGTCTGCGGGGAGGTCATGCTGGCGGTGCGGCAGTGCCTGATGAGCAAGGCGCGCAGCCGGAGCGACATCCGCAAGGTCTATTCGCACACCCAAAGCCTGGCCCAATGCCAGCAGTGGCTGGCGCGCCACTTGCCGCACGCCGAGCGCATCGCGGTGGTCAGCAATGCGGAAGCGGCGCGACGGGCAGCCAGGGAGCGGCATGCGGCGGCGATCGGGAGCAAGACCGCGGCAGCGCTCTACGACCTCGATCTGCTCGCGCGCAATATCGAGGACGAAGCGAAGAACACGACGCGTTTTCTGGTGATCGCCGAGCACGACGCAGCGCCCTCCGGCAAGGACAAGACGTCGCTCATCATGTCGACGCGCAACGTGCCGGGCGCGATGCACGAGTTGCTGACGCCGCTCGCGGTCAATCAGGTGAGCATGACCCGGCTCGAGTCGCGGCCGGCGCGCACCGGGCTGTGGGAATACGTGTTCTATGTCGATGTCGAAGGCCATCGGCAGGAGGCCCACGTCGCGAAAGCGCTTTCGGAACTCGAGCGGAAAGCGTCGTTTGTCAAGAACCTGGGTTCATATCCCGCTGCGGTATAAACGATGAACGCGGAACGCGGAACGATGAACGGTCCGGACAGCCGGCTGTTCTCTTTCGTTCATCGTTCATCATTCATCGTTCAGCGTTAAATCATGCAAATTTCCGACCTCGCTCCCCCGTATATCCGCGGCATCGCGCCGTATCAGCCGGGCAAGCCGATATCGGAGCTCGCGCGCGAGATGGGCCTTGACGCGGCGAACATCATCAAGCTCGCGTCGAACGAGAACCCGCTGGGCGTGAGTCCGTTGGCGCAACGCGCGATCCGCCGCGTCCTGGAGGATCTGGCGCGCTACCCGGACGGCAACGGCTTCGAGCTCAAGCAGGCGCTTGCTGCGCGTTACGGCGTGGCGCAAGAGACCATCGTGCTCGGCAACGGGTCCAACGACGTGCTCGAGCTCGCCGCGCGGGCGTTCCTGACGCACGCCGACAGCGCAATCTATTCGCAGCATGCGTTCGCGGTCTATCCGCTCGTGGTGCAGGCGATTGGCGCCACCGGCATCGAGGTGCCGGCCAGGGATTTCGGCCACGATCTCGACGCCATGATGCGCGCCGTGCGATCGAATACGCGTCTCGTGTTCATCGCCAACCCCAACAATCCGACGGGGACCTTCGTGCGGGCGCCGCGGCTCGAGGCGTTTCTTTCGGCGCTGCCGCGGCAGGTGCTGGTCGTGCTCGACGAGGCGTACAACGAGTATCTGACGCCTGAACTGAGAGCCGACAGCGTGGCCTGGCTCAAGCGTTTTCCCAACCTTGTGATTACCCGCACTTTTTCCAAGGTCTACGGCTTGGCGGGCTTGCGCGCGGGCTATGCGTTTGGCGATCCGGGCGTGGCGGACCTGATGAACCGCGTGCGGCAGCCGTTCAACGTCAACGGCATTGCGCTCGCCGCTGCTGCGGCAGCGCTCGGCGACACCGATTTTGTGCGCAAGAGCTACGAGTTGAACCAGACGGGTATGAAGCAGATTACCGATGGCCTGGCGCGGCTGCGCATCGAATACATCCGGTCCTACGGCAACTTCGTGAGCTTCAAGGTGAAGGATGCGGGCGGGGTGTACCGCGGATTGCTCGAGCGCGGTGTCATCGTGAGGCCGATCGCGAGCTATGGCATGCCGGATCATCTGCGCGTCACCATCGGCATCGAGTCCGAGAATGCGCGCTTCCTCGAAAGCCTCGAGCAGGCGCTTGCGTAAGAGCAAAGGCAATAGACAGGATTAACAGGATTTAAAAAGCAGGATTTACAAGATCTTTGTGCTTTTGATTTATCCTGTTAATCCTTGAGAATCCTGTAAATCCCGTCAAATTAAAAATGCGTGCCAAGCTCAAAATCGGCAAGCTGGTGGTGATCGGCGTGGGCCTCATCGGCGGCTCGTTCGCGCTGGCGTTGAAGAAAGCGAAAGCGGTGCGGCACGTGGTCGGCGTCGGGCGCGGCCGCAAGAATCTTGCCACGGCGCTGAGAATGCGCGTCATCGACGAGGCGACCACCGAGGCGGCGCGCGCGGTGCGGGACGCGGATCTCGTGTTGCTCGGCACGCCCGTCGGCCAGATGGCGGAGGTGATGGCCGAGATCGCGCCGCATCTGCCGTCGCATGCGGTGATCACCGACGGCGGCAGCACCAAGGAGGACGTCATTGCCCACGCGCGGCGCTTTCTCGGCGAGCACTACGCGCGCTTCATCCCCGCGCACCCCGTCGCCGGCACGGAAAAAAGCGGTGCGGCGGCAGCGCGGGCCGATCTTTACCGCGACAGAACCGTGATCCTCACGCCGCAGGCGGAAAGCACGGCGCGCGCGCTGCGTCTCGTGCGCGCGGCGTGGCGGCGATGCGGCGCGCGAGTATTGCAGCTCGATGCGCGCGAGCACGACGGGATTTTCGCGGCGGTGAGCCATTTGCCGCACGTGATCGCCTTTGCGCTGGTCAACACGCTGGCGCGCCGCGCCGACGCGCGCCGGCTGTTCGGCTTTTCCGGCGGCGGGCTGCGCGACACGGTGCGCATTGCGGGGAGTTCGCCGGAAATGTGGCGCGATATCTGTCTCGCCAACCGCGAGGCGCTGCTGGCGGCGCTGGATGGCTACGAGGCGGAACTCGAGCGTGTGCGTGCCGCGATCGAAAGCGGCGACGGCGCCGCGCTCGGCGAAATGTTCGAGGGTGCGCGCGCCGCGCGCAGCAAGTGGCTGTCGGGAACACGGCCGTAGAACCAACTGCGCCTAGGAGTTTGTCGGACTTAGCCCCGACAAACTCCTAATGCAAAACCGGCGCCAGGAGAATTGCAGAAGAGGATAACAGCTATGCGAATTCACCCGCGCTTTTCGTCAAATTCGACCGCTTCGGCTGGGTTTTTTCTGAATCGTCAGCCGGTTTTGCTTATAGCAGCCTGTACGGGATGTTAAGTCCGACAGGCTGCTAGGATTGCCGGGTGAACGCCGTGGACTATCTCGACCTCTCTCCTATCCGGCGGGTCCGCGGCACGGTGAAGCTGCCCGGATCGAAGAGCATCTCCAACCGCATCCTGCTGCTCGCCGCCCTGGCGGAGGGTGAAACGACCATCCGTGAGCTGCTCGAATCCGATGACACCGAATACATGCTCGGGGCGCTTCGCAAGCTGGGCATAACATGCCGGGCTGACGGCGAGCGGTCGGTTCGCGTGGGCGGTGGGGACGGCGCGTTTCCCGTGAAGAAGGCGGAACTCTTTCTCGGTAACGCCGGCACTGCATTCCGACCGCTCACCGCGGTGCTGGCGCTCACGGGCGGCGATTATCGCCTGTCCGGCGTGCCGCGCATGCACGAGCGGCCGATCGGCGATCTCGTGGACGCGCTCAAGAGCCTGGGCGCGAATATCGAATATCTGGGCCAGCCCGGCTATCCACCGCTCGCCATCCGGCCGGCGACCATCCGTGCCGGCGGCACGGTCAGCGTGCGCGGCAGCGTGTCGAGTCAGTTTGTCACGGCGCTGTTGATGGCTGTGCCCCTCACGCGCGCCAGGACTCTGGTCGTGGTCGAAGGCGATCTGGTTTCGAAACCCTACGTGGAGATTACACTCAATACCATGCGCCGCTTCGGCGTCGATGTGGCACGAGATGGCGGGTCGGCGTTCACCATCCCGGAGGCATCCCGCTACGTGAGTCCGGGCGAGATCTACGTCGAGGGCGATGCCTCGTCAGCCTCGTATTTTCTGGCCGCCGGCGCCATCAGCGGATTGAAGGGGGGCGGGCCCGTTCGAGTCGAGGGCGTGGGGCGCGCGAGCATCCAGGGCGACGTGCGCTTCACCGAGATTCTCGAGCGCATGGGAGCGAAAATCACCATCGGTGAAAGCTGGATTGAGGCGGGCGCGGGAGAAGAGGCTGCCCGGCGCGGCACGCTCAAGGCAATCGCCGCGGACTTCAATCACATTCCCGATGCCGCGATGACCGCGGCAGTGACCGCGCTGTTTGCCGACGGCCCAAGCACGCTGCGCAACATCGGCAGTTGGCGGGTGAAAGAGACCGATCGCATCGCCGCCATGGCGAAGGAATTGCGCAAACTGGGGGCGACAGTCGAGGAGGGGGCCGACTATCTGCGCATTACGCCCCCTCAATCCTCGATCCTCAATCCTGGGGTTGCGATCGACACCTACGACGACCACCGCATGGCGATGTGTTTTTCGCTGGCAGCGCTGGGGGGCGTCACGGTGCGCATCAACGATCCGGGTTGCGTCGCGAAGACCTTCCCGGAATATTTCGACGTGTTTGCCGGTATCGCGGAGCGCTGAGCGTGGCGCGACGCCTGCCGCCGGTAATCGCCATTGACGGCCCATCGGCCTCCGGCAAGGGCACGGTGGCCCAGCTCGTCGCGCGGGATCTCGGTTTTCATTACCTCGACAGCGGGGCGCTCTACCGACTGGTCGCGCTGGCGGCGCTGGAAGCGGGTCTAAATCTCGACGATGGATTAAGAGTATCGGATATTGCACTGAATATAAATACAAAATTCAATGGCGAGACCGTTCGGATCGGCTCCCGGGATGTCACGGACGCGATTCGCGCGGAATCGATCAGCGGCGCCGCGTCCCAGGTGGCGGCGCTGCCGGGAGTGCGTGACGCCCTGATTACGCGCCAGCGCGCTTTCCGCCGTCCTCCTGGCTTGGTGGCGGATGGGCGCGATATGGGCTCGGTGGTGTTTCCAGACGCAACGCTCAAGATTTTCCTGACCGCAAGCCCCGAGGAACGCGCCAATCGACGGCATAAACAGTTGATGGAAAAAGGAATCGATGCTAGTATAAACACCCTTTTGCAGGATATTCTGGACCGCGACACGCGCGACACCACGCGCGCCGCGGCCCCGTTGCAGAAGAGCGTGGACGCCGTCGAAATCGATACCACGGGCATGACGATAGCGGCGGTGGTCGCGCAAGTGCTGGCGCAGTGCAGGCACGCGTTACGGGCGCCATGAGTCGGCTCGGCTCATGGTTTTTTAATTTTCCCCGTCGCCACGACGGGTTTCCTAACACACTGAATCTGAATGATGAAAACATCTTCCCCGGCATCAGGGTCCGCCGAAAATTTCGCCGCGTTATTTGAGGAAAGCCTCTCCCGCAAGGAAATGCGTATCGGTGAGGTGATTACCGCCGAAGTGATACGCGTCGATGACAACTTCGTGGTGGTCAATGCCGGACTCAAGTCCGAAAGTTATATTGCAGTAGACGAATTTCGCAACGACCGGGGCGAGATCGAAGCCAAACCCGGCGAGTTCATCAGCGTGGCGATCGAGGCGCTTGAGGACGGCCATGGCGAAACCCGCCTGTCGCGTGACAAGGCCAAGCGACTGGCGGCGTGGCACGAACTCGAAGAGGCGCTCGAGAAGGGCACCGTGGTGACCGGCACGATCAATGGCACGGTCAAGGGCGGGCTCACGGTCATGGTCAACGGCATCCGCGCTTTTCTTCCCGGATCGCTGGTGGACATCCGGCCGGTCAAGGACACCACGCCGTACCAAAACAAGCAGACGGAGTTCAAGGTCATCAAGCTCGACCGCAAGCGCAACAACGTGGTGGTATCGCGTCGCGCCGTGCTCGAAGCGAGTCAGGGCGCCGAGCGCGAGGCGCTGCTGGCAAGCCTGCAGGAAGGCGCGGTGGTCAAGGGCATCGTCAAGAACATTACCGATTACGGCGCATTCGTGGATCTGGGCGGCATCGACGGGCTGCTGCACATCACCGACCTCGCCTGGCGCCGTGTCAAACATCCGTCCGAACTCCTGACCGTCGGCGACGAAGTCGAGGCCAAGGTGCTCAAGTTCGACCAGGAGAAAAACCGCGTATCGCTGGGCATGAAGCAGCTCGGCGAGGATCCCTGGGTGGGCTTGTCGCGCCGCTACCCGCCGGGCACGCGGCTCTTCGGCAAGGTCAGTAATCTGACCGATTACGGCGCGTTCGTCGAGATCGAAGCCGGCATCGAGGGGCTGGTGCACGTGTCGGAAATGGATTGGACCAACAAGAACGTGCATCCGTCGAAAGTGGTGCAGCTCGGCGACGAAGTCGAGGTCATGGTGCTGGAAATCGACGAGGAACGCCGCCGTATTTCGCTGGGCATGAAGCAATGCATGCCCAACCCGTGGGAAGAGTTCTCGATGAACCACAAGAAGGGCGACAAGGTGAAGGGCCAGATCAAGTCGATCACCGACTTCGGCATCTTCATCGGGCTCACGGGCGGCATCGACGGCCTGGTGCACCTGTCCGATCTTTCCTGGTCGCAACCGGGCGAGGAAGCGGTGCGCAACTACAAGAAAGGCGAAGAAACCGAAGCGATGGTGCTGTCGATCGATGTCGAGCGCGAGCGCATCTCGCTCGGCATCAAGCAGCTCGAGGGCGATCCGTTCAACAGCTTCATCGCGGCGCATGAGAAGAATTCGATTGTCACCGGCACCGTGAAATCGATCGATCCCAAGGGGGCGGTCATCCAACTCGATACCGACGTCGAGGGCTATCTCCGCGCTTCCGAAGTGGCGCGCGACCGCGTCGAGGATATCCGCACGCGGCTCAAGGAGGGCGATGCCGTGACGGCGATGATCATCAACATCGATCGCAAGAATCGCGGCATCAATCTGTCGATCAAGGCCAAGGACATGGCGGAGGAGGCCGAAGCGATGCAGAAGATCGCTGCGGATAAACAGGGGGCGAGCACCGGCACCACCAACCTCGGCGCGCTGCTCAAGGCCAAGCTGGATGTAGCCAATACTCAACAATAAGGGAGCCCCATGACCAAGTCGGAGTTGATCGCGAAACTCGCGGCGCGCTACCCGCAGCTGGTGGCGAAAGATGCCGAACTCGCGGTAAAGATGATCCTGGACGCGATGGCGAAGAGCCTCGCCCAGGGGCAGCGCATCGAAATCAGGGGGTTCGGGAGCTTCGGCCTGAATTACCGGCCGCCGCGGGTCGGGCGCAACCCGAAATCGGGGGAAAAGGTGCGGGTGCCGGCAAAATACGTTCCACACTTCAAGGCGGGGAAGGAATTACGCGAACGCGTCGATTTGAAGAAACAATAACGACAAACTTAGGCATCGTTTGTTTGCGGCGGCATAATCGAAAGATCATGCCGTTTTTTTTGTTCGGAATCCGGACTGCATCCCGTGATATGCTGGATTCGCTATGCGTTATCTGCTCTGGCTGCTCAAGTTCGCGCTGTTCGTGCTGATCCTGAGCTTCGCCGTCAAGAACACCGATACGGTGTGGGTGCGCTACTACCTCGGCTACGAATGGCAGGCACCGCTGGTGCTGGTGCTGCTGGTGTTTTTCTGCCTCGGCGCCGCGGTCGGCATCGTCGCGAGCCTCGCGCACCTGTTCCGGCAGCGGCGCGAGATCGTGGCGCTCAAGCGCGAACTGCGCGTGCAGGGGCGCGCCGGCGGCGGGCCTCCCCCGGTCAACCCATCGGACGCGGCATGAAACCGCGCCGCTTCCGGGTGACTCGCCATGGATATTGAATACTGGTGGCTGCTCGCGCTGCCGCTGTTCTTCGCGCTGGGCTGGATGGCCGCACGCATCGACATCAAGCACCTGCTGTCGGAATCGCGCGCGCTGCCGATGTCGTATTTCAAGGGGCTCAACTTCCTGCTCAACGAACAGCAGGACAAGGCGATCGAGGCTTTCATCGAGGTGGTGAAGGTCGATCCGCAGACAATCGAGTTGCATTTCGCTCTTGGGAGCCTGTTCCGTCGACGCGGGGAAGTCGAACGCGCGATCCGCATGCACCAGAACCTCGTCGAGCGTCCGGACCTGGTGCAGGAACAGAAGCTGCAGGCGCTGTTCGAGCTGGCGCAGGATTATCTCAAAGCCGGGCTGCTCGACCGCGCCGAAGAACTGTTCCTGAAGCTGGAAGGCACCGCCCACGCCGAAGCCGCGCTTAAGTTCCTGCTCGAAATCTACGAACAGGAAAAGGACTGGCCCAAGGCGATCGGCATAGCCGAAAAACTCGAGACCGTCACCGGCCGGTCGCACCAGAAGGAAATCGCCAACTTTTGCTGCGAGCTGGCCGGCAGCGAGATCATGCATTCGCGCCCGGAGGCGGCGCGCCCGTATCTGAGCGAGGCGCTGGCCCACCACCGCCTGTGCGTGCGCGCCAACATGGTGCTCGGCGATCTGGAGCTTGCCGCCAACCGCTACGCCGCCGCGATCGAAGCCTGGAAGCGCATCGAGAGCCAGAATCCGGCCTATCTCGCGCTGGTGGCGGAGCGGCTGCTCACGGCGTTCAAGCAGTGGGGCCGCGCCGAAGAAGGGCTCAATCTGCTGCGCGGCTACCTCGGCAAATACCCCTCGCTCGATCTCCTGAACACGGTGTTCCAGGGTACTCTGGAGCAGCACGGCGCCGAACCGGCCTATCACCTGGTGCGCGATGAGCTGCGACGCAACCCGACGCTGCTCGGGCTCGACAAGCTGCTGGAGGCCCAGTTGCTGGACGCGCCGATTGAGCGCCGGCGCGACCTGGAGCTGATCAAGGATCTGGTGCACCAGCACACGCGCGGGCTCGCCATGTACAAATGCGACAACTGCGGCTTCCGTGCACGGCAGTTCTACTGGCACTGTCCGGCGTGCGCGGCATGGGAAACTTACGCGCCGCGCCGCACCGAAGAGAAGGGGCTGCCCGTATGATCGATCGGCGGTCACGCGCAGAGGGCCATCCGCGTATCATCGTGGCGCTCGACTACGGCGCTGCAAAAAGCGCGCTCGCCCTCGTCGACCGGCTCGATCCCGGACTGTGCCGGCTCAAAATCGGCAAGGAACTCTTCACCGCGGCCGGCCCGGGGTTGATCGAAACCCTGGTGCACCGCGGCTACGCCGTATTTCTCGACCTGAAATATCACGATATCCCGACCACCGTGGCGCGCGCCTGCCGCGCGGCGGCAGCGCTCGGAGTGTGGATGGTCAACGTGCATGCGCTGGGTGGGCGTGCCATGATGCAGGCCGCGCGCGAAGCGCTCGCGCGGGAAAATCAACCGCCGCGGCTGGTCGCCGTAACGGTGCTGACCAGCATGGCGGCGGAAGATCTCCTGGAATTGGGTATCGCCGGCGCCCCGATGGAGGTTGTGAAACGGCTGGCGCGGCTCGCCCAGTCGTGCGAACTGGATGGCGTGGTGTGCTCCGCGCAGGAAGCGGCCCCGCTCAGGAGCGAGTGCGGCGCGGAGTTCTGCCTGGTGACGCCGGGGATACGGCCCGCAATGGCCGGGCCGGACGACCAGCAGCGCGTGATGACGCCGCGCGCTGCGGTCGATAACGGCGCCGACTATCTGGTGATCGGACGGCCGGTCACGCGCGCGCCGGACCCGCTGGCCGTCCTGCGGGAGATCAATCGCGAAATCGACTGATAGAGCAAGACAATGAAGAATTCATCGTTCATCGTTCATCGTTCATCCTTAAGCAGGGCCCGCGTGCTCGTGGTCGGCGATGTGATGCTCGACCGCTACTGGTTCGGCGAGGTGGGGCGCGTCTCACCCGAGGCGCCGGTTCCGATCGTCAAGGTCGACAGGGTCGAGGAACGCCCCGGCGGCGCGGCCAACGTGGCGCGCAACGCGTCCGCGCTCGGCGCCCGGGTGAGGCTCTTGTCGGTGGTCGGGGCCGACGAGGCGGGCACGCGGCTCAAGCGGCTGCTCGGAAGGGACCACATCGCCGCTCAATTGCACCGCGATCGCAGCATCACGACCACGATCAAACTGCGCGTGATCGGCCGGCAGCAGCAACTCCTGCGCGTGGATTTCGAAACGGCGCCGAGCCACGAGGTGCTGGCGTCCAAGCTCAGGGATTTTCGCCGGATGCTGCGGACGGCCGATGCCGTGATCCTCTCCGACTACGGCAAGGGTGGACTCGCTCATATCGGCAAAATGATCGGGATGGCGCACCGCGCGGGCAAGCCGGTGCTGGTCGATCCCAAGGGAGAGGACTATTCGCGCTATCGGGGGGCGACGATGATCACGCCCAACCGCGCCGAGTTCCGGGAGGTGGCAGGCGCCTGGAAGAGCGAACCGGAACTGACCCGCAAAGCCCAGGCGCTGAGACGCAGGCTGGGCGTGGAAGCGCTGTTGATTACGCGCAGCGAAGAGGGCATGACGCTCTATCAGCACGGAGAGCGGCTGCACGTCGCAGCGCAAGCGCGCGAAGTCTACGATGTGAGCGGCGCGGGCGACACGGTGATCGCGACGCTCG
>MERI01000247.1:0-13247 GCA_001772005.1 Betaproteobacteria bacterium RIFCSPLOWO2_12_FULL_62_58
CAGGTAGCCGAGCACGCCGAAGATCGCCACCAGCCACACGTCGGTGATGTTGTTGCGCGCGGCAAATGCGCCGAGGATGCACATCATCACGACGTAGGCTGAGATGATTACTTCGGGAAACTCGAGCACCTTGACCATGTACTTGGTGGCGAAATAGCCGATCGCGCACATCACGACGATGCCGACGAACACCGAAGCGAACATCGCGTAGATGATGTGGCTGGAAGTCTGGAATACCTGCGGTCCGGGCTGCAGGCCGTGCAGCAGGAAAGCACCGAGGATGATGGCGGTGGCGCCGCTGCCGGGAATGCCCATCGTCACGAGCGGAATGATGGCGCCGCCGACCGAAGCGGTGGCCGCAGTCTGCGGCGCGATGATGCCTTCGGGTATGCCAGTGCCCAGTTCTTGCCTGCGCCTGCCGTACTGGCCTTCGATGCCGTACGACAGGAACGAGGAAACGGTCGCGCCCGCGCCCGGCACGAGTCCCACGATGATGCCGGTCGCGCTGCCGCGCAGGAAGGTCATCTTGGTGGCCAGCACTTCGCGCAACCGGGGCAGGCGCGTCCTGATTTCGCTCACGGCTTCGAGCGGCACCGATTTGAAGCCCTGTTCCAGGCGCAGGAACACCTCGCCCAAGCCGTAGGCGCCAACCATCACGACCAGGTAATCGATGCCGTCGGACAGAATCGGCACGTTGAAGGTGAAGCGGTGCGTGCCATAGGTATCGTCGACGCCGACGGTGGCGATCAACAGCCCCGCGAACAGGCTGATCAGCGCATTGGTAAGAGAGCTGCCGCCGAGCGAAACGACGCTCGACAGGCCGAAGAACAGGATCGCGAAATACTCGGGCGTGGAAAAGGTCAGCGCGATCTTGGCGACGGGCTGGGCGAGCAGCACCATCACGACGGCGGCAACCATGCCGCCGGCGAATGCCGACAGCAGCGTCCAGCCGAGGGCCTGCGCCGCCCGGCCTTTGCGCGCCATCTGGTAGCCATCCCACAGCAGCGGCACGTCGATCGGCTCGCCGGGCACGTGGAACAGGATCGAGGTCCAGGCCCCGGCGTAGGTGCCGGAAATGTACATCGCGGTGAGCAGGATAATCGCCGGGATCACCTCCATGCTGTAGGTGAACGGGAGCGCCAGCACCACGCCCATTACCAGCGTGAGTCCCGGCAGCACTGCGACCAGCAGGCCGAGGAGAATGCCGATCGCCAGGACCAGGAAATTGACTGGCTGAAAAACGTGCGCGAAGCCGACGGCGAGATTGCTGAGAATTCCTTCCACGGCGGCTCGCTCTAGCAGCCTGTCGGACTTAGCCTGCGACAGGCTGCTAACAGCAAAACCGCCCGCCGATTTTGAATGTAACCCAGATTAACAACCGCGCTTGCCCTCCCCAAAGCACACGAGCAGGCCAGAAATGAGGTTTTCATTGGCATTGTTCTCCCGTATTCGTGCCGGCGGTTTTGCATTAGGAGTTTGTCCGACTCAAGTCCGACAAACTCCTAGCGGATTCCCATGACTTGCATCAAGAACAGCGTGACTTGCAAGAATGGTTCCTGACCGATCGGCAGCGAAACGTAGACGAGCTTCATGAAGATGAACAACAGCAGCAATGTGCCGATTAGACTCACCGCTGCGATGACGCCCCAGCGGCGATAGCCGCCGATGACCATAAACGCGGCGAGATAGGTGGTGGTGGTGAGGAAGAATCCCAGCAGCGGCACGGCCAGCACGTAGAGAATGGTCGCTCCCATGCCGACCAGCAGCAGCCACGGGTGGCTTTCGACAGGCGCGCTGACCGGCCGCACATCAGCGTGTTTCTCGGCGGATTCCTCGACGATTTCCTCCAGCACGCCGCCGACTTCGCCCGCCCGCGCGCCGAACACAGCTATTTTGACGACCTCGTAGGCGCACGCCGCGATCGTCAGCGCCAGGATCGCTTCGGGCCAGAAATCGGGACCGAGCGTGCCGGCCCGCGCGTGAAACTGGAAGTTGGAGGCCACGTAATAGAGATAGCCCGCCGCCGCGCCGACGATCGCGTAAGGAAGCGCTCTGGTGAAACGGGCGTCGCCGGACATGCGAGGCTATTCGGGTGAACCTGTATGAGTGCAAGGGCGGCGCGCCGTATTCCCGCCCGCGCCGCCTTGCCGGTGTTTCCGCGCGGATTATTTCTTTGGAGCGTACTTGCGCATCGTTTCGAGTTCCTGCTTCATGAAGGCGACCGCGCCCGCTGCGGGAATGAAACTCTTCTCGTCCGCATACTGGTCCTTGAGCCAGGCCTTGTAATCATCCGTAGCCGCCACCTTGGCGAGCGCGTCGGAGACCCCTTTCACACGGCCCTGGTCGGTGCCGGCCTTCATCGCGATTGAACGGAACTGGCTGATCGCGATCCGGTGGCCGAGTTCGAAGCTGTCCGGGACGTTGCCGAACGCCGGGAAGCGCGCCTCCGAGAATATCAGGACCGGGCGCATCTGCTTGCCGTCGAGGAAGCTCTTCACGTCGCCCAACTGCTCGTACAGGATATCGGCGTGCCCGCCGAGGATCGCGGTGTAACGCTCGGCGGGTTTGGCAAAGGGCACGGAAGTGAGCTTCAGACCCTTCTGGGTGAAGTAGATCACGTGCAGGTCGTCGGCGCTGCCAAAGCCGGTGATCGCCACCTTGAGGGGCCGCTTCTTCGCTTCGGCCTCGATGTCCTTCCACGTCTTGAGCGGGCTGTTTTCAGCGACGAAGAAGGCGGACGGCTGGCGGATCATGACCGCCGCCGGAACGATGTCCTCGATCTTCCACTTGGTTACCGGATCCATCTGCAAGGCCAGCGTGTCCGCGATGAATATGGAGATGGAGTAACCGTCGGCAGGCGAGGTGAGCATCTTGTTGAGTCCGGTCTGCCCGGTTGCGCCCGCGACGTTGATGACGGGCAGTGAAACCTTGAGCTCCTTCTCCAGAGCCGGGGCGATTTTGCGCGCCAGCTGATCGGCGCCGCCGCCGGGACCCCACGGCACCACCAATTCGATCGGGCGCGACGGATACTTGTCCTGCGCGCTCGCGGGGACGATCGTGCCGGCGAGCGCCGCAAGCGCGACGCTGCAAATACCACGGAATCCGTTGCTGAGCATGTCTTTCTTCATGGTCATCCTCCTTATGGCTGTGTTAAGAGCGCCTGGTTGTATGCCGGCGGCTGCCGACGTCGTCGGCGCCGGATTCCCGGCAGGACTGCAATGATACCGCTTCTTGCAACGACGGTCTTGCCGTGCACGGTTGCGCGCGGCGCGCGGGCATTTTCCGAGGGACGACGCTCGCGGCGGAAAATGCTAAACTTCCCGCTCCCGTAGAACAATACAACCAGTTTATGAAATGGACCAGAAAAAGCACGTTAAATTCGAGGGGAGGCTGGTCTTTGTTGGCTGCGGTTCCGTGGGGCAGGGCACGCTCCCGCTGTTGCTGCGCCATATCGACATGCCCAAGGAGCGCATCGTCATCCTCACCGGCGATGAGCGCGGCAGGCAGGAAGCCGGGCATTACGGCATAAAGTTCATCGTCGAGCCGCTCACGCGCGAGAATTATCGCGCGCTGCTCGATCCGCTGGTTGCCAAAGGCGATTTCCTCCTCAATCTCTCCGTCGATGTATCGAGCGTTGCGCTGATCGAGTACTGCTACGAGAAGGGCGCGATGTATCTCGATACCTGCATCGAGCCGTGGCTCGGCGGCTACACCGATCAGAGCGTTTCAGCGTCGCACCGCTCCAATTACGGCCTGCGCGAGGCGGCGCTCGCGCTGCGCCAAAAATACCCTGACAGCAGTCCGACCGTGATCCTGACGCACGGCGCCAATCCGGGGCTGATTTCCCACTGGGTGAAGCAGGCGCTCGTCAACCTCGCGCGCGATCTTCACGGCAAAGTCGACGTTCCCAAAAGCAAAGCGGAGTGGGCGCAGTTGGCAATGAAACTGGGCGTGAAGTCGATCCACTGCGCCGAGCGCGATACCCAGGTCGCCAATCCCGGCAAGCGCCGCTTCGAATTCGTCAATACCTGGTCGGTGGACGGCTTCATCGGCGAGGGTTCGCAGCCGTGCGAGCTCGGCTGGGGCTCGCACGAAAAGCATTTTCCGCACGACGGCAAGCGCCACGAATACGGCTGCGACGCCGCGATCTATCTGACGCGACCCGGTGCTTCGGTGCGCGTGCGTTCGTGGACGCCGATGGAGGGCGATTATCACGGCTTCCTCATCACGCACGGCGAGGCGATTTCGATCTCGGATTACTTCACCGTGCGCAATGGCGACGAGGTGGTCTATCGTCCGACCTGCCATTACGCCTACCACCCGTGCGACAACACGGTGCTGTCGGTGCACGAGCTCGCGGGGAAAAATTGGATTGGGCAGCACAACAGGCGCATCTTGATGGATGAGATCTACGACGGGATCGACGAACTGGGCGCGCTCCTCATGGGGCATGAGAAGGGCGCGTACTGGTATGGCTCCGTAATCTCGGTGCACGAGGCACGCAAGCTCGCGCCATTCAACAACGCGACGAGCATCCAGGTCGCCGCCGGCGTGATGGGAGCAGTGGTGTGGGCGATGGAAAATCCGACGGCGGGCATACTCGATCCGGACGACATCGATTTTGAGCGCGTGCTCGAGCTCGCCAGCCCGTATCTTGGCAAGCAGGTCGGCGTCTATTCCGACTGGACGCCGCTCAAAGGGCGCGGACACCCGTTTCCGGAGGACGTTGATACCTCCGATCCGTGGCAGTTCAAGAATTTTCGCGTCGTGTGACGCGAAAATTCAGTGATGGGTGATGAGTACCCCTCGAGGCATCCGTCAAGCGGGTATTGAGAAGAAAGGTATTGAAAAGAATGATGAGTGATGGGTGTTGAACCGCCAAAATTCTTTTCAATACCCCCTTGAGGGGTACGCCAAGGAAAATAGAAACAAGACGAGCACGCGAAATCGTGGCCCGATCGTTCCCGGGCTCCGCCTCCACGTCGCGGTTGCGGGATAATACAAAAACTTGTATAATTTTCCCGTGCTTCCAGAAGAAGACACGGAGGACGTCTGACACCGACATCAAGCTGGCGCGTATCCGCTTCAAGGACTTGGTGAGGCAAGAGAGATGAGAAAGAAACATTTCGATAGTGTTTGGGATGCCATCGAGGACACTGCGCAGGACGCTGCTGCCATGCGCACGCGGGCGGAGTTGATGCTTGAACTGCGAGAACACCTGCGCAAACGCAAACTGAGCCAGAATCAGGCCGCAAGGCTGCTGAACGTCACCCAGCCGCGAATTTCAGACCTCATGCGGGGCAAGATCGATCTATTTTCAACGGATATGTTGATCGACATGCTCGGGCGTCTTGGCGGGCGCGTGAAAGTGAGCGTCGAGTTCAAACGGGCGGCGTAACAATCACGAGACCCGCAGTACGGAATTGACGTGTTTTGCAGGAACAGCGTCCGCGTGACTGGGGCGTTGGTGCTGTGGTCGCACCGATCCCATGATCCGTCGCTTTGGGTTCAACTACTGCCCGCTGCATTGTTGCGCTGCGGAGTAGAATACGGCGGAAGGGAGGGCTCAAGTGAGCGAGACCGGGCTCGCGGACAGCACGCTTTTGTTGGGATCGAACGCGGCCCCGCAGCTTGTCGTCGGCTGTTACCGGCTGAAGTTCGATTCTCACGCTCCCGTTCGCTTTTCGGATTTCCCGGGTTCGGCGTGGCGCGGCGCGCTCGGCCATTCGCTCGCCAGGCTCGCGTGCACAAGCGGAGCGCGTGGCTGCCCGCCGTGCAAGCAGCCCCAGGCTTGCGCTTACGGATACGCCCGTTGCTCCCGTGCGTTCCTGCCGAGAGTCTCGTCTATTTTTCCTGACGAATCTTGTATGATTCCCCAATGACCAGTCTGTTGGTGCAAAGGTGAAACCATGAAAACGCTTGCTCAGCTCGCTCTCACGGAGCAGGACAGCGCGGCAATTTCGGCGGCCGTTCGCCTGCTGCGCAGCCGCTTTCCAGTTGAGCGGGTGATGCTTTACGGGTCGAAAGCCCGCGGCACGGACGACAAGGAATCGGACATCGACCTGCTCGTGCTCACCTCTCGAGAGCTTGGGTGGAAGGAGCGCGACGCCATTACCGACGCGCTGTTCGATATCGAGCTTGCCTACGGCGTTGTCATCAGCTCGCTGGTTCTTCCGGCCGCCGAGTGGGAGCGGGGCCGCTTTGCGGTCCTGCCGATTCATGAAGAGATCGAGGATTCCGGCGTGCTCGTATGACGGACGAAACAGCCCGGCGTGAGGTAGCGAGGTATTGGATGGACAGAACGGACTCGGCGCTCGCGTCGGCAGCCTCCGAACTTGCCGCTCGACGCTACGATTTCGCCGCGAACCGCGCCTACTACGCCTGCTTCTATGCGGCGAGCGCGGTACTGCTCGTTGCGGGCCGCAAGTTCACCAAGCATTCCGGCGTGCGTGGGGCCGTGCACCAGGAACTGGTCAAGCCGGGGCTGCTCGATGCGACATGGGGCAGGGCATACCGAACGCGCAAGAACGTTCCGCAAGCACTTGACCGAGGTGGAGCAACGCCTGTGGCAGTCGGGCGGCAGCTTCACTGCCGCTGATTGTGGCTGCATCTGGAGAGTTGTATATGCCGATATATGGGTTTAGCATTTTCGACATGCGGCTCATTACAAGTTAGAGTTGTGTAAACGCTGAGGAGTGATCCTCTGACCGCACCCGCTCTAGGAGGGACCTCATGAAAAATTCAATCAAGAAGATCGCAACGGCATTTGCGGCTCGCGTGTTTTTGACGCAAATGCCCGTTATTTGCATCTGGCGCTCGATCTTCCAGCGCACGCACGTGGGCGCGAACTCACGGCCGACGAGCTTGAATGCTTCGGCGCCAGGCTGGAGCCCTTCGTTGTGGAGCAGGAGTTATGCTCCAATGGCTGCGGCCTGCGATAATGTGCATGGAAGATATGATTATCGAGGTGGCGGCTAATGGACAGCTTGCTTGAAAGCCGGCGTGAAGCCATTCTTCGGGTCGCGCGTGAGCACGGCGCGATGCGCGTACGCGTCTTTGGGTCGATGGCGCGTGGCGATGCTGGTGCGGAGAGCGACGTCGATCTTCTGGTCGAACTGGAGCATGGGCGCACGCTTCTCGATCTCGGAGCGTTGCTGATGGACCTGCAGGATCTGCTGCACCGGAAAGTTGACGTGCTGACCGAGGCCGCGCTTCACCCGCGGATCAGGGAGCGGGTTCTCCGCGAGGCGGTGCCGCTATGAAGGACGAGCTCGTCTACGTCGAGCATGTCCTTGCCTGCATTGGGCGCATCGAAACCCGCCTCACCGCTCTGAAATCCAGTATGGAGCGTATCCGTGCGGAACTGATCGCAGAACAGCCACCGGCCGACCAGTAATGCCGATCCGCCGCCACGACGTTCACGTGTGCCTGGTCTCGGAGCAGGCCACGCCCAACTTCATTCCCGTACTCGATACGCGGTTTCGGCCGCGCAAGGTGATCCTCGTCGTCAGTCCGCAGATGCGGGAGCGGGCGCGTTGGTTGAAAGAGGCACTTACCCGACGGGCTGCCACTCAAGCGCGTGCACGCGGACCGGTTTTTCCTGCGCCTCATGGAGGAATCCGAATTCGGGCCGCGATGGATTTACTGGGTAGCCGTGCGGCTCTTCGGCGGTTTGTTTCGGCAGGCTGCCCGCCGCGTCTGCAAGACGCGCGGCACCCGGCAGGCCATTAGCTGAGCATATCGACGCGTATGCAGATGTCCGCATCTGGAGAGTTGTATATGCCGATATATGGGTTTAGCATTTTTGACATGCGGCTCATTACAAGTTGGGCGTCATGCGAAAGGTAGTCGACAGCAACTATTTACGGAAGCCAGAATTTCGCGAGTACCTTTCGAAGTCGAAGGCGAACGTGGCAGTGCTCACCGACTACGCCGCGATGGAGGCCTACAAAGGCGACACTCTCGTCGGCATCTACAACTCGATGTCTGTGTTTGCTGAGTTCCCTGAGCAGGTCATCATCCTGAAGAACACGCTCGTTACATGCGGGCTCAACGGTAGAGGGGACGGGCTCCAAAAGCGCCTGATCGACACCTCTCAAACAAAGCAGTTTCGTCTCTATTGCGAGAGACTGGCGGCTGCCAAGGCGGGAAACACAGCCCTCCAACGACAACTCCTCGATCTTGGACAGGAGGCAACGCGGCATCTGGAGCGCATGCTGTCCGATGCTGAAGTACTGCCAACCGTTATTGAGGATATTGCGCGTGCCCACACCAACGATGAGCTTCGCATTCTTCGAACGCGTGAGTTGTACTCCGACGAGATGGTCAAGAAACTGATGACGGCCGTGCTACACACTGCCGCAACAATGTTCGAAGGCCACCCAAGCGTTCGGGCGTGGCCCGACAGAGAGGACTTACCGAATACGTTCATCTTTCGCGCCGCCCTTTGCGCGTATCTTTTGACCCTCGATTGGATCTCGATAGGCGGGGCGAAGGCGGCGAGGGGAGCCAATGTGACGACAATTCGAAACGATATGGTTGATGTCAATTTCGCCGCCTACGCGACTTTCTTCGACGGCTTGTTGTCAAGCGATGAGAAAGTTCAGCGCATCCATGCTGAAGCTCGCGTGTTTCTCGCAGCAGTATTCGGCTGTCACATTAGCGGTGCAAATCTGTAAGCGTCGTACGCCGGTGACGCCCAACCCCGCAATCGAACGGAGCGCCCAACAGTTGGGCTGCTGGGTTTCCGTAGCGCATCGCGCTCCGGTGCCCGCTCATTGCAAACGTTAACTGGCAAGAAAATAGGCGCCAAGCGCAAGGAACAGATTCTGTGTTTTTCTTACGGCTCGAACATGCTGTCGAGTCGCATGAAGCATGCTGATCGTGTGCCATCGGCGAAGCTCCTCGGTATCGGTTACATCACTGGGTATCGGCTGACCTTTGACAAGATGAGTAAGAAGGACGGTTCGGGAAAGTGCGACGCCGAAGTAACTAAAGACGAGAAAGATCGCGTGTATGGCGTCGTCTACACGGTCGAGACGTCGCAGAAACACAAACTCGACAGTGCTGAAGGATTGGGAAACGGATACGAAGAAAAGACCACAGATGTAATAACCACGCGGGGGCAGAGGCGTGCGGTTATGTATTGCGCAACGTCCAAGGATCCGTCGTTGAAGCCATATCA
Source organism: Betaproteobacteria bacterium RIFCSPLOWO2_12_FULL_62_58 (assembly GCA_001772005.1). GTDB lineage: Bacteria > Pseudomonadota > Gammaproteobacteria > Burkholderiales > SG8-41 > DSOT01. The sequence continues at coordinate 9,185 of MERI01000247.1, forward strand.
TTGGTATAAGGCTTACGTGGTTGCAGGCGCAGTTGAACACCAACTCCCATTTCCTTATATCGAATGGCTGAGAACTGTTGAGTCGATTCAGGACCCCGATCCCGCCAGGCGAGCAAAGGAGGAGCGGCTCTTGACTACTTGCCAGCTAATCCGCTCAACGCGGACGCGCGCAAAAACGGCACGCGTCGATTAGCGGGAACGTTAGAGTGCACAGATGCAGTTCGAAGCGATCGAGCATCCACTACTGCTACTCGGTGCACACTGGCCAGTCCAAGCCATCGAGGCCGTCCGAATCTACTTTTGCTATCGAGGGAGAAACGCCTACCGGAGCACTTGGGTTCCCTTCGGTTAGTCGAGAGCAGGTCATCGCGTTCCTCGATCAAGCGAAAGACCGCTTAGTCGCCTCTAATCCCCCCTAACCCCCCTTTGAAAAAGGGGGGAAAATCCTCGTGAGAGTGCTTCTCGACGAGTGCGTTGATTGGCGGCTTTCGCGCGACCTCGTAGGTCACGAAGTCAGAACAGCGCGTCAGATGGGGTGGTCAAGCCGCACTGAATCGAGAACGCGAGGAGCGCGCCCGTCAGGAATTGGAAAGCATCGAAACCGCTTGGCGTGGGGCGGAAGGTCAGACGTAATTTCCTGCCGGACGAGCTCGCTCGACAGCGTTTCATGGAACGGGAGGGCGAATGCGACCAGCCTTCGGCACGTGCCCGGTGCGACGAACGCGCTGACCCAGACGTTCGTGTCGAGAAACACCCTCATGAAACATCGCGGAAGACGTCGTCCTCGGTGCGCCAGCCGATCGCCCGGGTGCGTGGCTCAAGATCGCGCCGAATGTCGTCCAGCTTTGCCTCGATCGCCAGCGCCTATATGGCGCGCGCGAGATACTGGTCCCGCGACAGGCCTTGGCGCAGGCACAAAGCGTCGAGCTGCTTCTCCAGCTCGGCATCCAGTTCTATCGTTACGGCGCTCATGGCGTGACTCCGCCGTTACGGATGCGAAACGGTTAGCACGATCGTTCTGCTTCTTCCAATAGACGTGATGCCCATCCGTCGCCACGATGTTCGCGTGCATTTGGGTCCGGAATGCAAGGCCGGCAGTCCAATTCAGCGCACGGGCAGCGGCAACTGTTCGAACCCTTCTCCGGCGAAGTCGTCATCGAGGGCCGCGGCGGTTTTGAGGTCGAGCCGTCGCATGAGCACGAACGACGTACAGTCGGTGAAACTGTATTGTTTGTCGGCGCGCTCGCGAAAAAGCTGCCATGCAGCAGTCTCGTCCCCGGGAGTAACGCGCACCAGGTCCACTTGGCTGCTGTCGCGCAGCGCCTGGCCGACGAGCTCTGCGGCGGCGTGCCCTAGACGGTACAGGCACAGCGTCACCGTTTCGTCGAAAACGAAGTTTGAGGCGACCAGTCGCCCCTTGAACGCGTCGAGCAACGCGGCGACGACCTTGTGGTCCGGATCGGCGCGGTTCACGAACGCGAACCACGCGCTCGTGTCAACAAACAGCCGCTGCATCAGCGCCGGCCGCTCTTGCCGTAGAGGAAACGGTCGTGGTCGCGGCCCCGGGCTGCGCTGTCCTCTCCGACCGCGCGGATATCGGCGAGACGGGGGGTACGGGCGGCGCCCTTTCCGAGGTGCGCGTTGAGTATCTGGCGCAGCAGCCCGGACATGCTGCGGCCTTCGCGCTGGGCGCGCGCCTTCAGCGCTTCGTACTGCCAGTCATCAAGAAGTATCTGGGTGCGTTGCATGTATTACATCATACACAACATAGCCGGCAGGTCAAGGCCTGGGAGCGTGTCACCGAGGACAGCTTCCTGCTGCTGCGGCTCGATCCGCGCGCGCGTGTGCTGACGCTCGGCAAGGCGATTGAACCGCGGCGATCCCCTGCTGACTCGCGGCGGCGCGGCTGTTTTTTGGCTCCGCCTTCCAGGCCGCCGAAAGCCTCAAGGCGCTCACGTACTTCAAGGACGGCGAGCTTCCGCGGCTGTCGCGGACCGACCGGCGCGCGTTGATCGCGGCCGCCGCCTCGGTCAGAGATCTGCCGCGGGCGGCGCTGCGCTCCCGCACGCCCGCGATTCCTATCTAATCGACCTTGATGTTGGCGTCCTTGACGATGCGCGCGTACTTGGCGCGCTCGGAGCGGATGTATGCGCCGAATTCCTCGGGTGAGTTGCCGACGGTTTCGGCGCCGACAAAAGCGATCTTTTCCTTCACGTCCGGCTGCCGCAGCAATTTGATGGTCTCGCCATGCAGCCGCGAGACGACATCCTTGTTGACCGCGCCGGGCGCGACCAGTCCCCACCAGGTGCTCATGTCGAAGCCGGGCACCCCGGCTTCGGTTATCGTGGGAATGTCAGGCAGCAGCGAGAAACGCTTCGCGGAGGTCACCGCCAGCGCCCGCAGCTTGCCCGCGCGCACGTGGTTGATGACCGGAGGCACCGAATCAAAATCGAGATGCACCTGACCCGCGATGAGATCGACAATCGATTGGCCGCTTCCTTTGTACGGCACGTGCAGCATATCCACCTTTGCCTGCAGCTTGAACAGCTCCGCGGCGAGGTGCTGCACCGTGCCGGCGCCCGGCGAAGCGTAGTGCAACTGCCCCGGGCGTGCTTTCGCGAGCGCGATGAGATCTTTGACCGTCTTTGCCGGCACCGACGGGTGCACCACCAACAGGTTGGGCCCTATGGCTACCAGCGAAATCGGCGCCCTTCAGCGGGTCGTAGGGCAGCTTGGGTTAGTGCGACGGCAAAATTGTTTTCATGGCTCTCCTCCGTTGCGGCGCTGGCAGCAGTGAATTATGGGCTACGCGGCCTCAAGCTGTCTATCTGGCGCTCAGCCGCTGTTGCGCAGCCCCGCCGCGATACCGTTGATCGTCAGCAGTATGGCGCGTCTCACCACCTCGTCGTCCTCGCCGGCGCGCAGCCGGCGCAGCAACGTGACCTGGAGGTGGTTGAGCGGATCGATGTAGGGCGAGCGGTTGCGGAAGCTGCGCGCGAGCGTCGGATTGACCTGCAGCAATTCGTGCTGGCCGGTGATCGCGAGCAGGTGTTTTACCGTCAGTTGCCACTCCGTCTGTATCCTGCCGAAGATCCGCCCGCGCAGCGGCGCGTCGCCGACCAGATCCGCGTAGCGCGAGCCGATGCCGAGATCGCACTTGGCGAGCACCATGTCCATGTTGGAGAGCAGGGTCTGCAGAAACGGCCAGTTGCGGTACATGTCCTGCAGCAGCCCGAGCCCCTGGCCGCCGTCGCGCGCGAGAAACGCCTCGATCGCGCTGCCGAAGCCGTACCAGCCGGGCAGCATGATGCGGGACAGCGACCAGGCGAATACCCACGGAATCGCGCGCAGATCCTCGATGTCCCCGGACTTCCTGCGCGACGCGGGCCGGCTGCCGATCTGCAGATCGGCGATTTCAGCAACCGGTGTTGCTGCGCGGAAGAAGTCGGCGAAGCCGGGCGTGTCGTAGACCAGGTCGCGGTAAGCGCGGAACGCGCTCTCGCTCAGCCGCTCCATGACGTCGTGATAAGCCGCGGCGTGACGCCCGAGGCGCTCGTGTTCGATGAGCGTCGCCTCCAGCGTAGCGGCGACCAGTGTTTCCAGATTGCGCCGGCCGATCTCCGGATCGGAATACTTGCTGGCGATGACCTCGCCCTGTTCCGTGATGCGGATCTGCCCGTTCACGCTGCCCGGCGGTTGCGCCAGTATCGCCTGATAGCTCGGGCCGCCGCCGCGCCCGACAGTGCCGCCGCGCCCGTGAAACAGCCGCAGCTCGACACCGTGGCGCGCGAACACTTTGACGAGTTCGACTTCGGCCTTGTAGAGCTCCCAGTTGGCAGTGAGAAATCCGCCGTCCTTGTTGCTGTCGGAGTAGCCGAGCATCACTTCCTGCACGTTGCCGCGGCTGGCGAGCAGGGCGCGGTAATAAGTCATCTGGAATAGCGCGTCGACGATTGCCCCGCAGCCGCGCAGGTCGGCGATGGTTTCGAACAGCGGAACGATGTTGATGTCGAGCCGCGGTGCGGGACCGGGAACCAGCAGCCCCGCTTCCTTGAGCAGCAGC
>MERI01000247.1:13255-68025 GCA_001772005.1 Betaproteobacteria bacterium RIFCSPLOWO2_12_FULL_62_58
TTCCTTGAGCAGCAGCGCGGTTTCGAGCACGTCACTCACGCCGTCGGTCCTGGAGATGATGTAGTTCGGCAGCGCCTGCGCACCGTAGCGCCGGTGTATGGCCGCGGCCGTCTCGAAGATCCGGAGTTCCGCGGCGGTTTCGGCGCTGTATTCGAAATGAGGTGATTTCAGCGGCCGTGGCGTTGCGATGTCGTGCAACAGCAGGGAAACCCGCTCGGCTTCCGGCAACTCGGCATAGTCGTGGCGGCCCGCGCCGCGCGCGTAGAGCTCGGCGATCACCTGTTCGTGTACGCCGCTGTGCTGGCGCATGTCGAGCGCGCACAGGTGAAAACCGAATACCTCGGCGGCGCGCCGCAGGTGGCGCAGCCGTCCGCGGGCGATGCGCTCGCCGCCGTTGCGCACGAGCGAATCGATGATGATATCGAGGTCGCGCGTGAACTCCGCGCAATCGGCATAGGGCAGCGCCGCGCCGACCGGCTGGGGCCCTGCGGCGTGCTGATCGAGCCGCTGCGCGGTGGCGGCGAGCCGGCTGTAGACGCCGATCAGCGCGCGCCGGTACGGCTCGTCCCGGCGGTGCTCGGAATGATCGGGCGAGGCCTGCGCCAACTGCTCGAGTTCCGAGCTGACGCCGACCAGGCGCCGGGCCATGCTGAGTTCGGCGCCGAGTTGATGCACTTCGCCGAGATGGAAATCGAGGGCCAGCGTCGACTGGCGCCGTGCGGCGTGCAGCATGACCTCGTGCGTGACGTAGGGATTGCCGTCGCGGTCGCCGCCGATCCAGTTGCCGATGCGCAGCAGGGCGGGCAGGTGTAAGCCCGGGTCGCCAAGATGGCCCGCGACGAGGTCCTCGATTTCCGCGTAGAGGCGGGGCACTTCGCGCAGAAAGGTGTAACGGTAATAGGCGAGGCCGTTCTCGATTTCGTCGTTCACGGTGAGCCGTGTCGTGCGCAGGATGCGCGTCTGCCACAGCGTGAGGATCACGCGCCGCAGCGATTCTTCGTTGTCGCGCTGCTCGGCGGGCGTCAGGGCCGAGCGGTCGCGCTGCGCCAGCAGCCGCGCCACTTCCATCTGGCAGTCGAGAGTGCTTTTGCGCTGTACCTCGGTGGGGTGCGCGGTCAGCACCGGCGCGATCAGCGCGCGGCCGAAAAAAGCGGTCAGCCGGGGCGTCGCGACGCCGGCCTGTTGGAGGCGCTCCAGCGCGAGGGCGACGCTGCCTTCCTGCGGCGGCGAGCCGGCAAGCTGGTGCGCGCGGCGGCGGCGATTATGGTGCAGGTCCTCGGCGATATTAGCCAGCTGCGAAAAGAAACTGAACGCGCGCACCACGGAAATCGCGGTGTCGTGATCGAGCGCGCCGAGTATCGCCTCCAGCTCCTGTTTCGCGCGCAGGTCGCCCTCGCGGTGAAAACGCACCGCGGTCCGGCGGATGTTCTCGACCAACCGGAAGCGCTCGCCCCCTTCCTGCTCCTGCAGCGTGTCGCCGAGCAACCGCCCGAGCAGACGGATGTCCTCGCGCAGCGGCAGATCTTTGTCGCCGACGATATCGGGCTCTGCAGGCGGACCGCTTGCTCGTGCCACGGTCGTGAATCCGCCTCCTCTTTTGCAAATTTACCGGCGCCGGTTTTGCATCAGGAGTTTGTCGGGGCTAAGTCCGACAAACTCCTAGCCAGTGCATCACCCGTTCCACTTGTCGGGGAGCAGCTTCGCGATCGGCTCGGCAATTTCGTAAACGCTGGATATCGCCAGGTCGGGACCGAACGGCACGTTCTCTTTTGCGGCACGGCGCCTGAGCTTTTCCTCGTGAAGGTCCATGACGTCCTTCGGAAACGGCATCAGACCCGGATCGAGGATGCGCAAGTAACCATCGGCGTCGCGCGCCGGCATCACGCGGCTCTTGCAGAATCGGTTGGGCGACCATGGAATGTCGAGCACGCCGGCTGCGAACGCGCGGACCGTGCCGACCGCGACATCGCCGTCGCCCATTTCCAAGACCTTGTCGACGACAGGCCGCACTTCACGCCGGATCAGTTCTTTCTCCTGCTCGTATTCGGCGAGCCCGTCGAGCCGGATGTTGCGCGCGAGATAAATCGCCATGCGCGTCATTCTCAAGCCCTCGGCGTTCGCCTGCGGGGTCGGGATGCCGAACGCTTCGTGGGTGCTCTTGGTGGTGACGCTCGCGGCGCCGCTGATGCCGGCGAGCGTGCCGCCGTAGCTGATGATGGCCGCGCACTGGGCGTCGTCCTGCGGCCACGCGCCCATCCAGTGCAGGAGCGTCACCGAGGTGAACACGTCGGCATAGCCCTTCCTGGCGAGATATTCACGGCACAACTCGCCGCAGGTTGCGACCGCCGCCGCGTCCTGGATGAGATGCAGTGTTTCGCCCATCTCGAGACCGTAGTTTTTCACGCCCTGGGCGGCGGCCAGCAGGCAGTCGAGCACGCAGGTGATGATCGCGATCGACGGGGGAATATTGGTGCCGGTGAGAAAGCCGGGCTGGCGGCGGTGCAAATCGATTCCGCGCTCGTGGTACATCGCGGCGAGCCGGTCGAGATACTGATAGTTGCGGATGCCTTCCTCGATCGAGAGTTCCTTGATGTACGAGGTGGTGTAGGCGATGCCCGAGCCGAGATAACCGGAGTAGCCGCCGGCGAAGCCGATCTCGCCGGTCAGCTTGGGCATGGAAGTGCCGGTCAGCAGGATGCCCGGTTTGTCGATGGCCTCGATCAATTGCTGCGCGCGCGCCACGCCGTAGTTTACGAGCGGATACCCGTTCAGCACCGAGCGTCCCGCTTTTTCGGATTCCTCTATGCCTTGCTGGGCGAGGCGCCAATGCTCGTTGCGTGTATAGCTGTCGGTGGTGGTGGGGATGATGTCGGCGAGTCCTTCCTTGTCGAGCGTCACCATCAGGTCGCGGTGCATCTCGAAGGTGCCGACGCCGCCGCGCGGCTGCGTCAGGCAACGCTGCTCGGCCACGGCCCTGCGCATCACCCAGCCGAGCTGTTTGTGACACGGTAGCGAACGGTGCAGCTCGACCGCGGCTTCGAAATCGACGTCCGCGCCGGTCGGCCAGCGCGCGAGGTTTTCGCGCCGCTGGGCGTGGAATACGTCCTCGGGGATGCGGCTTTCCGAAAGGGAAAGTCGCGTCGCGTCAGAGGTGACGGGCGCATTCATCGGAGTTCTCCTGATCGAGCGGCTCAAGATGCGACAGCGCGAGCTCGAGCGCGACTTGCGGCTCGACCGTGCCGAGCAAACCGCAAGCATAAAGCAGGTAGTGGCGATCGAGCAAAAGCCGTGGTTTTTTTGGCCGCAGCGACAGCGGCTCGGCGGGGTCGGCGAGCACCATGGCCAGCACGGCTCGCGGCTCACGGCTTCCGACCACCGCTCCGCCGGTGCCGATCACTGCCGCGACGCTGGACAGGTCCTTGCCATGCTGCACCATGACCGGCCCGCTGACGGTATATACCATTTCCACGGTGCCGCAGTGACGGCGCGCGGCAAGCTTGACCGCCGCGCGCGCCAGCGCCTGGTCGAGCGCGATTTCCTCGGCAGTTTGCGGCAGGCATTCCACGTCGTGCGCGATTCTCGCTAGCAGCGCTGCCACGCGCGCCGTATCGATACGGGCGTCTGCAGCGATATGTTCGACACTGGCGGCTTCGACGATGGCGGCGGCGTTGTGACGCATGCCGAGATCGCCTTCGACCGTGCGCTTGACGCGCGGCTCGGGCAGTCCCTGCGGGATGACGCCGGGCACGGAAGGCTCCACGCTCGCAACCGAGTGCACGTCGGTGGTGGCGCCGCCGGGATCGACGACCAGCAGCGGGCCCAGGCCGCCGCAGCCATTCACGCCATCGGCGAGCAGTTTTGCGCCTTCGAGCACCGAGTCGAACATGTCTCGCGCGCGATCTATGCCTTTGGCGTGGACGATGCGGTCGATGAATACCTGGCGAATTGCGGCGCGCGCCGGCTCGATGTTGAGCAGGTTGAATTCGGGCATCACGTTTTCGGCGACGATCGCGGTCTTGCCGGCGAGCAGCGCGCGCGCCTCGTCGGCCGCAGCGCGGTTGCCGGCATAGACGATGGGGCAGGCGAGCGCGCTCTTGCCGAGCGCCGCGGCGTTATGCAGCACGACTTCGCTGTTGCCGCCGTCCGTGCCGCCGGCGAGCAGCACAATATCGGGTGCGAGCGCGCTCAATTTCTCGATGTCGGTCTTAGTTAGGCGGTAGGCGAACGTGCCAACCAGTTTCGCTCCGGCGCCGAGCGCGGCCTGACGTGCGGCCTCGGCGGTGAGCTCGCGCACCAAGCCGATGGTCACCATGCGCAAGCCTCCCGCGGCGCTGCTCGAAGCGAGGCGGTACCTGAATTGCGGAAGCGCGCCGATGCGCTGCTCGAGATCGGCGAGTGCCGCCTTCATGCCGATGGTGATGTCGGTCGCGATCGTCGACGGCCCCTGGCCCGAGCCGAAGATGCGGCGGCGACCGAGGTCGATCGCCCGCAGCTTGGTGTAGGTGCTGCCGAAATCGATGAGAAGCGCTGCGTTCATCGGCGGTTTCAATTAGTCTTTCGCGCGGCGCAGGCCTTGCTCGCGCGCGGCGAAATCGCGTTCGAGCCATTCGATCACGGTCTCGATGCGCAGGCCCGGGGGCGCTGCGCGATCGAATCCCATATCGAGGAAGATCTTCTCCACCACCGGCCAGGGATGTTTGCCGACAATCAGGTTGCCGCCGACGTAGAGCAGGATGTCATCGAGCCCGGCCTCGATGCACAGGGCGCGAAAGCCGCGGCAGTCGAGCTCACCCTGGCCGTAGAGCGACGATACCAGGATCGCATTGGCGCTGGTCTCGACCGCGGCCTTGATGAAATCGGCGGCCGGTGTCAGGGCGCCGAGTGCCACCACCTTGTAGCCGGCCTTCTCCAGCGCCATCGACAGAATGCGGTTGCCGACGATATGGGTGTCGGAGCCGATGACGCCCGTAATCAGGGTTTTCTGCCGTTCGCTCACCGGGCTCTGCCTACTCCGGCACCTTGAGCAGCAGTTTGCCCTTGGTGTTCCTGGCTTCGAGATAGGCGTGTGCCGCTGACGCCTCGGCAAGTGGAAATTCGTGGTCGATCGTGACTGCAAGCTGGCCCGCGCTGTAAGCGGCGAAAAGATCGGCCGCCCGTCCGTGCAGCTCCTCCGCGGTAGCGAGGTAATCGGCGAGATGCGGTCGCGTGAAATAGACCGATCCCGCCTCGGCAAGCGCGAGCGGTTCGACCGATTGCACCAGGCCCGAGGCGCCGCCGTAGTTCACGCACAGCCCGCGGCGCTTGAGACTGCGGATGCTGCGTGAAATGGTGTCTTTTCCGATCGCATCGTAGACCACGTCGACGCCTTTGCCACCGGTGATTGTCATGACTGCCTCACGAAAGTCGGTCTCGCGGTAGAGGATCACCTGATCCGCGCCGCGACTTTTCGCGATCGCGGCCTTCTCGGTGTTGCCGGCAGTGGCGATCACGGTTGCGCCGCGCAGTCTGGCGAGTTGCACCAGCAGCTGGCCGACGCCACCGGCGGCGGCGTGCACGAGACAGGTGTGGCCGGGGCCGAGCGCGAACACCGAATGGCTCAGATAATGCGCGGTAAATCCCTGCAGCACGAGCGCGGTCGCCACGGGTAGGGGCACGTTGTCCGGAACCCTGACGAGCTTCCACGCGGGAACCGCCGCGTACTGCGCATAGCTGCCGCGCACGATGCAGTAGGCGACGCGGTCGCCGACCTTGAGATCGGTTACGCCGTCGCCGAGCGCGGCGATTGTACCCCCGCCTTCCATCCCGATCGTCATCGGCAGCGGCGTCTGGTAGGTGTGCGAGCGCGCGTAATGGCCGCTGCGCATGTAAACGTCGATGAAGTTGATGCCCGCATACTCGAGCTTGACCAGCGCTTCGCCCGCTGCGGGTTTTGGTTCCGGCATGTCCATGAGCTTGAGCTGCTCGGGGCCGCCGAATTGCGCGATGGCGATTGCTTTCATATCTTGGTGACAGTCATGGTCTGGCGCGGCTCGCAGACCACGGAATCGACGAGGTATTGCTCGATGGTGCCGGCGTCAAGCTGCGGCGAGAAATCCGGTTCGAGCCACAGCGCGCCGTCGCGGAAAGCCAGCCCCTTCGTGAGAAGAGGGGCTCGGGCCTTTAGAAAACCGTTCATTTCCCCGGCGTTGTCGATATGCTTTGCCGCGATGCAACCTTCCATCCAGCAGCCGAGGTCGCACGCCACCCCATTGCCGAGCACCGGGCGCATGCCGAGCGCCCGGATGCGGTCGATCGCCTGCGCGAGCGCTTCCAGCGTGCCGAGCTTCATCAGCTTCACCTTGATGTAGGCGGCGGCCCCGAGCGCTGCCGCTTTTTCGATGTCGGCGACGCCATAGATCGACTCATCGAGCATGAGCGGCACCGGCGACATTCCGGCGACGGCGAGGTGGGATTCCCAGTCGCCTGCCGCGCAGGGCTGCTCGAAGAGCTCAATGTCGCGCGGGTCGAGCGCGCTTGCGAAGGCTATGCCTTGCCCGGCGCTGTAACCCTGATTGGCATCGATGCGGATCGCGGCGCGCCCCTTCACGACTTTCTGCACGGCGCTGATCACGCGCGAGTCTGCGGCGGCATCGAAACCGACCTTGACCTTGATGGTACGGTAGCCCGCAGCGAGCAATTGCTCGAATTCGCCGTGTATCGCATCCTCGTCGGTGGCGTGAAGCAGCCCGACGAGGGGTATCGCCGTTGCGCGCGGCACGATCAGGTGCGGGCTGCCCTCCAGCATCTCAAGCGCCGTGCCGAACGCCGTCGCGGTGAACGGATAATGCTCGCCCAGCTGCGGTAACGTGCCGCGCATCGAGCGGCCGTCACCCGCGGCCGTTTCGCTCGCGAACTGGATGGCCGCGCGCCAGCTGTCATCGATGGTCTCGTCGGTGTAGCCGGTGAGATAGGTCGCTTCGCCGAGGCCGGTGCGTCCGCGCTCGTCGCGCGCTTCAATCAGTACCGTGTCAAACGCATGAATTGGGCCGAACGACAGCCGATATGGCGTCGTCAACGGCACGCGCAGGCGGTGGAGCATGATGTGCTCGATCTTCATGATTGGGCAAAGGTAAGGCAAAGCTTGCGACTGCGTTCCTATAATAAGGCACGTGCACCGTTTTCGCGCCCGTAATCAGGTTGAACAACTCCCCCGCCATGTGCGGTGCGCTGCCGGGGCCGCCTGAGCCGAAAGTGAGCTGGCCGGGCCGGGCTTTTGCGAGCGCGATGAGTTCCTTCACCGACTTCACGGGCACTGACGGACGCACGACCAACAGCAACGGTGAAGATGTAACGAGCGTGATCGGGGCGAAATCGCGAATCGGGTCGTAAGCGATTTTGCCGTAAAGACTCGGCGCTACTGCCGGCTGGTCTGCGGCGCAATGAGCAGCGTGTAGCCATCCGGTGGGGACTTCGCCACGAGCTCGGCGCCGATCATGCCGCTCGCCCCGGGGCGGTTGTCGATCACGAACGAGCCCCCCAGGGTTTCCGTGAGTTTCTGGCCGACGATGCGCGCCGCGACGTCGGTCGTGCCGCCCGCGGTGAACCCGACCACGAGGCGCACCGGCTTCGCCGGATAATCCTGCGCTGCGGCGGCGGCGAGGGCCATCGCAATCAAAACCGCCAAGAATCGTGTCAACATCATTGCATCCTCTTTTAGCGCCCATTGAACTGCGGTTCTCGTTTTTCTCGAAAGGCGCGCACTGCCTCCTGATGATCCTCGCTGGTTCGCACCACGGGCATGTTGGAAGCCACAAGGTCGAGGGCAGTTCGTAAATCGGTGCTGAGTCCCTGATAGACCACACGTTTTATGAGACGAATGGCGAGCGGCGCGCTTTTCGCGACACGTTCGGCAAATTCGTATGTTTTGGCCATGAGCTGATCGTCCGGGAAAACTTTGTTCACCAGACCGATACGCTCAGCGGTGTACGCATCGATGTACTCGGAGGTCCAGAACATCTCCAGCGCGCGGGCTGTGCCGACCAGGCGCGGCAGAAAGTAGGCGCCGCCTGCGCCGGGTATCAGTCCCATCAGCGCGTAGGTTTCCGCAAACCGCGCACTTTCTGCCGCAAAACGGATATCGCACATCATCGCAACGTCAAGCCCACCGCCGGCAGCGAAGCCATTCAGCGCTGCGATAACCGGCTTGTCGATCTCATCGAGCTTGCGGGGGAGGCGTTGAGTGTTTTCCCTGATTCTTTTGCTGATGTTGGCCGGGGTGTTGGCAGCCATGTCGCCGAATTTTGCGACGTCCCCTCCGCTGGTGAATGCGCGGCCCTTGCCTGTAATGACGATCACGTTGACGGCATCGCTTGTCCGGCATTCCTCGAGTGCGTCTACCCAGGCATCGAGCATCTCGTCGTTGAACGCGTTGAGCTTTTCCGGCCGATTGAGGGTGATGGTGGCAATCTTGCTGCTGACATCAAAAATGATATGTTCAGACATGACGGAAAGTTGCTCCAGTCGGCGAGTCACTTCACCCGCAGCGCGTTTGCGTTTCCCAATCTCGGGGGATTGTCACCGGCTTGAAGCGTTTCACCTAGCCTCGGTCCCAAGACTGCCAGCATGGCCTCCTGCATGCTCACATCAATATAGCGACCGATGCCAGTTCGAACTGCGTCTGGCAGTGCACACACGATGGCGAAGGCAGCATACATGCCCGCGACGACGTCACATAGGGGGGCGCCGATCATTAGCGGTTCCTGCCCGTCATAGCCAGTGACGCTCATAACGCCAGACACAGCCTGAATAACAGGGTCCAGCGCCAGACGATTGCGATAGGGGCCTGTTTGTCCAAAGCCGGATATTGAACAATAGATGACCCGAGGATTTTTTTTCCGCACTACCTCCCATCCGATACCGAGCTTATCGACCGTTCCCGGCGCAAAATTTTCTATGACTACGTCAGCCTTTGCGGCAAGATCCTGTCCGATCAACCGCTCTTCTGGATCTTTCAGGTTTAGCGTAATACTTCGTTTTGAGCGGTTATTTGCGTTGAAGTAGTCTTCGTGTTGTGGCGAGCGCCCTTTGTATTTGCGCCCACGCAGGTCATCGCCAATGATGGGTTCCTCCAGCTTGACTACGTCTGCACCCATATCTGCGAGCATGGTAGTCGCATGCGGTCCGGCAACCACGCGCGTAAGGTCCAGCACGCGAACGTTCTCAAGTAATCCCTTCTGCATTAATCGCTCCTCGCTATTGTCGTAGCCCATCGTCTATTCCAGTACATATTTCTTCCCTGACAATTTGTTTCATCTATGCCTAAAGATCGCTCGTTAAAAACGAGGCATTAGCGGTGTCGGCAAAGTACCAACTGATTAGCTGCAACAGTTTGCGATTGCTGACGAAGTCGGTTATTCGTCGGCATCACCATTGCCAAAGCGGCGGACAAAAACCGCGATGGCACAATCACCTACTCGTGCCTGAGTGAACGTCGGGCAGCTTGCCAAAGCTGTCAATTGCCTCTAATCTCTGCCGCTTTGGTGACCTGATGCCATTTAGCAATTTCAAGTTTGATTTGCTGCCGGAAATCCGAAGGTGAACTACCGATTGGCTCAACCATCCTGATCGCCAGCCGTTCTTGAACCGCTTTCTGTTTGAGAGCATTCGAAAATTGTTGATGGAGGTGCAGGATAATCCTTTCGGGAGTCCTAGCAGGCGCTAGAAGACCGAACCATCCGTTCACCTCATAATCAGGTAGTCCAGCCTCAATCATCGTGGGAATTTCCAAGGCCATTTTGCTCCGTGTACGGCTTGTCACGGCCAGCGGGCGCAGTCGCCCCGCTTTAATTTGCACGAACGCTGATGCCAACGTAACGATGTAAAGCTGCGTCTCTCCCGCCATTAATCCAATGATGGCGGGACCACCACCCTTATAAGGAATGTGTTCCATGGGCATTCCTGACATGATCCGGAACAACTCTGACGCCATATGGCCCATGGACCCTGCGCCTGAACTTGCGTAGTTCAGTCGTGGACGCGCCCTCTTACCGTATTCGATCAGTTCTTCTACGCTTTGTGCGGAATGGGATTGATTCACCAAGCGTATCCGAAACGCTAGGCCCAAAGACACGCGCCACAAAATCAGTGGCACCGCTGGCAGCGGAAGCCACTATCAGCCGGATAGGACGAGACGGATAATCACTCGCATAGGCGAAGCTGCTGATAGTTAAAGCGATAACGACCGAGAAAAAAGTAGATACTTTCATTGAGGCATGCTCCTCTAGTTTTAAGATTCTCAGCTCTTGCTGTAGTTATTAATAGCCAACGGCCCGTGTAATTCACCTCGCCGCGAGAGCCAGGGGCTCGGGCGATACCGTGGATCGCCGGTTCGAATTTGCGCGGCGTTCAATATTAAGAGTATTCGCTGTACTCCGATATGATCGGCGAAACCAAATGAACCCTTCGGATAGCCAAGTCCATATCGAGCAGCTTTCTCAATATCTTCCGGGGATGCAAACCCGGATTGCGCGATCCAGCAGCCGATGTTCACGATCATTGCGACTATGCGTTGAGCAACGAAACCGGGACTGTCCTGGATGACTGTCGTGGGCACACCGTCAGCCGACAGCAAGCCCGCCGCCTCGAGAACCGTCTCCTTGCTGGTCGCTGGTGTTACCATACAAGTGCGGCGTTTAGCGAATCCGAAAAGAGCGTCGATCGCCACTGTGCGCTGTGCGTCGAGCTTTTGATTCAACACCGACGTGGTGGCATCTTCTCCGATCGGTGTGACCATGCACAGCGCGCTTGCGCTCGGTTGCGCACCCGTCTCCAGCTTGGCCCCGAGCGACTCCAAGAGTTCCTTCAGCGCTTGAGCGCATGCGGGCTCCACTGGGCTCACCCAAACTGAGCGGGGACGATTGGTGGGAATAGCCTTGGGCTCTTCGGTGCTAACGGTTTTACCGTCCTGATACTGGAAGAAACCTCTGCCGGACTTGCGTCCGAGCAATCCCGCTATGACGCGTTGCCTGATCATCGCTGACGGACGGAAGTAAGGCTCCTGGTAGAACCCTTCATAAACTGATTCCATGGCGCGATGCACGATGTCGGCGCCGTTGTTGTCGATCAGCTGGAACGGCCCCATCGGAAATCCGACCACGTCGCGCATGATGCTATCGACATCCGCGAACGTGGAGACGCCTTCCTCGACAATGTGCGCCGCTTCGAGGGTGAAGCCGCGACCGATGTTGCCCGCGAGAAATCCAGGGAAGTCCGTGCACCGCACAGGCTCGCGCCCCATGCGTCTGCCGAGGATTGTCAGTGCGTCGCCCACCGTTGGTTCCGTAAGCGCTCCGTCAATGATTTCAACCAGCTTCATCAGCGGAACGGGATTGAAAAAATGCGTGCCGGCAATCCGCTGCGGCCGCTTGCAATTCGCGGCGATGCTGGTGATCGGAATTGCAGATGTGTTCGAGGCGAGAATGCAATCGTCGCCGACGATGGTCTCGATCCTGCAGAAGACATCCTGTTTTACTTCCAGGTCTTCGGCTACGGCCTCAATGACGACGTGACAGGCCGAAAAGTCCTGCAGGTTTTCGACCGCACGCACGCGGCCGATGGCCTCGTTCGCCTGCGAAGCCGGTATCGTCCCTTTCTCGGCGGCGCGATTGAGCATTTTGGCGATGAACTGACAGGCGTCTGCGATCGCCTCGGGTCTTGCGTCGGTCAGCAGCACCTGGATTCCGCCTGCCGCCGCGACCTGCGCAATGCCCCTTCCCATGGTTCCTGCACCTACGACACCCAGCACTAAGTCCTGCCGCGACGCGTCGATCATTGTTTTCCCCAGTAATGCACGTTGGCTCGCGTCATACGCCGAGTATTGCGGTGGCATGTCCGGAGAGGACACCGCCAATCCCGTGCACGAGAGCGCGGCGGGCGTCCGGCACCTGGCGAGCGGCTGCTTCTTTCCGTAGCTGCTGCACCGCTTCGATGATGAGATAGATGCCGAACATGCCCGGATGACAATAGCGGAGCCCGCCGCCGGACGTATTCACCGGCGCCTTGCTGCCGGGACCGATACCGCGGTCGACAAGCGCGCCGCCTTCACCTTTCTTGCAAAAGCCGAGATCTTCCAGTCCGATAATCACGTTGATCGTGAATGCGTCATAGATCTGAACGACGTCGATATCCTTGGGGCCCAGGCCCGCCATTTCGTATGCGTCGCGCCCGGATGCGACCGCAGCGGTTGTGGTGTAGCTTTGCATGGCGGCGCCGTAGCGGTGGCTGTGACTTTCGCCCGCGCCCAGTACGTAAACCGGCTTTTTCTTGAGCTTCCTGGCGCGTTCCTTCGTCGTCACGACGACCGCGCCGCCGCCGTTGGTGATCAGGCAGCAATCGAGCTTGCGCAGAGGATCGCTGACGAGCGGCGATTTGCAGACGTCTTCGATGGTGACGGGCTCCGGTTTGAGCGCCGAGGGGTTGAGCGCAGCCCATTGGCTTGCCGTGACCGTAACTTTCGCAAGTTGCTCGCGCGTGGTGCCGAACTCGTGCATGTGCCGTTGAGCGGCCAGAGCGTAAGCTGAAATGGGATGCTGGAATCCGTACGGAATCTCGTAGGGAAGGTTGTCGGCACCGGTTACGAGCTTTCCGCCGTCGCTACGTTGCGTACTCCCATACGCGATCACCGCCACTTCGCACCGTCCCGTAGCGATCGCGCCGAGTGCATGGCCGAGGTGAGATACGAAGGAGCAGCCTCCGAGGTTGGTTGAGTCGGTATAGCGAGGCTGAATTCCGAGTTGTTCCGCCAGCGTGACGGAGGACATCCAGAAATAGGGCGTCACTGCGAACACACCATCGACGTCGCGGATGGTGAGACCGGCATCGTCGAGCGCGCGGCGAGTGGCCAAAGCCATGATCTCTGCGACGGAGTAGGACGTGTCCCAACCGACTTCGGCGGCCGAGACTCCGACGATCGCCGCTTCTCCGGAAAGTGACGATTGCATAGTTACTTTCCTCCTGCTACGAGCTTGAATAGCGGAACACTCACGTTATCGCCAAGCGTGTCGAAAACAACAGTCACCGGCGCGTCGATCGCAACGGTATCGATGTCGCAGTCGATGATATTGGTCATCAGGAGAGGACCTTCCTCCAACGCGACCATCGCGAGAACGTAAGGCACCTTGGTCTTGAAATACTTGTGGCCGCTTTGCCGCACGACAGTGAAGGTGTGAATCACACCTTTGCCGCTGCAGGTGATCCACTCGAACTTGTCGGCGCTGCAGTGCGGGCAATAGAGGCGCGGATACCAATGCGCTTTCCCGCAAGCCTGACATTTCGGGAGCGAGAGCTTTCCCGTTTGTCCTGAAGCCCAGTATTGCTTGCCGGCTCCGCGAGTGTCCGGGAGCGGTCTCGTTGGTGTTTCTTCCATTGCCTCTTCCTTTTTACGAATTCTTCCGCCGTGTGCTTTTCGCAATTAGCGCAAGGCCTTGTGCGAATAGCGTCTGCTCGGGGAATGTCCGGGGTTGCTGAGACTTCAGGTTGCTTTAATAATTATACTCATTATAATGAGACTTCAGGTTACTTTAGTAATTATACTCATTATAATGACTAATCAGATCGAGTCAATCGCGCGGATGCCGGCGCTGGCGAAGTTCCGGAAAAAGAGAGCTTCACTTCCATTGATTAGCCGAACAGAAACAATCGATCCCTCGATATTTTCTTCCGACCGCCCGCTTTATCAGGCGGTGCGGGATCAGATCATCAAGGGTTTGGTGGCGGGTGAATGGAAACCCCAGGAGGCACTCCCGAGCGAAGCGCGTCTCGCCGAACGTTTCGGCGTGAGTATTCCCACGATTAGGGCTGCAATAGCGGAGCTCGCCGCCGTCAAGGTTCTCATGCGCAAGCAAGGCAAGGGAACTTACGTTGCCTCACACGACCACCACAACGTTTACCGGTTCTTCCACATGGTGCCGGATTTCGGTCCGAAGACGCCGCCCCGATTCACGCTGCTGTCGTTCGCCAGGTCGACCGCGCCGGCAGATATCGCGCAAGTGCTTCATCTCCCCTCGGCGAGGGGAGGGGCGCGCGTGTTCGAGTTTTCGATACTGCTTGGAATCAACGACATTCCAGTGATGGTCTCCCAGATCACCGTGTCGCCAGCGCATTTCCCCGGTTTGTCGGAAAAAGTGATCCGCGAAGGCGGGGACACTGTATATGGCATCTACCAGGCTAAATTCGGGGTCACGGTCACGAGGACGGTGGATCAGTTGCGGGCCGTGCTCGCCAGTGCTTTTGTCGCACGGCATCTCGAATTGAAGCGAGGTCAACCTGTTCTGCAAATTCGGCGAGTGGGGTACACGTTCAACGATTTGCTGGTAGAGGTGCGGGTGAGCCACGCAAGAACGGATCACTATCATTTCCTGCTTCAACAAGGTCATGCGGCCTGAGAAGGATCACGAGCGCGATATGGAAATCATGGTGGCGGAAGCACCTGTTGCCGATTTCCGGCGTGCCGCAGTGGATTTGCACAAACTGCTGGAGCCTTCCGCGATCGCGGTGATCGGCGCGTCGGAAGATACGAAAAAAGTCGGCGGTGAAATCGTCGCGAATCTGAAGCTCGGAGGTTTTACGGGGCAGGTATTCCCGGTCAATCCCAGGTCCAGAGAGATTTGCAACTACCCGTGCTTTTCCAGCGTGCTGGATATTCCCGTGGCCGCGGAGCTTGCGGTCGTCGCGGTGAATGCGCCGCAAGTGCCTGCGGTGATTCGGCAATGTGGAGAGGCGGGTATTCCTTTGGCAGTGGTGCTCAGCTCGGGCTTCAGCGAGGCTGGAAAGCCCGGGGCAGTGCTGCAGGACGAATTGAATCGAGCAATTGCGGAAAGTGGCGTGCGCGTCGTCGGGCCTAATTGCATAGGCCTCATGAATGTCGGGCGGCGCATGTTTTGCGGGTTCGGCCCCGGCTTTCGAAACTACGCGCTCGCGACCGGACCGGTCGCAATGGTTACGCAAAGCGGCGGGTTCGGATTCAGCGTGGTGGGTTTATGCAATCACCAGAATCTCAGATTCTCCAAAATCATATCGACGGGGAATGAGTGCGATGTGTCGACGGCGGACATCATCGATCACATCCTGGATGACGACGAAATCAGGGTCATCGTCGCCTACATAGAGGGCGTCAAAGATGGTCGGCGGCTGCTCGAGGTTGGCGAGAAGGCTCTAGAGCGCGGCAAGCCCATCTTGTGCTGGAAGGTCGGAAACTCCAACGTCGCGCGCGCGGCGGTCGCGTCTCACACGGCGAATCTCAGCGCGCCATACGAACTTTTCAAGGCCGCGTTTGCGAGTTCGGGGTTTATCGAAATCCGCGAGATCGAGGACCTCGTCGATGTTGCACGCGGTTTTCTTGGAGGAAAAATCCCGAAAGGGCGCCGGGTCGCGGTCGTAACGACGTCTGGAGGCTCGGGCGTGCTGATGGCCGACCGTTGCGACGAAGCGCAGCTGACCTTGCCTCCACCGACCCCCTCGCTGCTCGATCGGATCAGCGCCATGCTGCCGCCGCACTCTGCCGTGGCGAACCCCATCGACCTGACGGCGCAAGTGGGGAATGACGCGGGGCGTTTCAACCGGGTGGTGAAGGTGTTTGCCGAAGATCCGGCGTACGACCAGGTATTGGTGAGGTACGGCGCCGTGCAAAGTCCCAATGCCCCTGCCTGGGCGGAGGAGCTTGCTTCGATTGCACGGAATACAGAAAAGCCGCTTCTGGTTGCTTGGAGCCGCGTGCCGGACCGCTCTTCGCAAGCGCTGATCATCCTCGAGAAAAACAGCATTCCCTGGTTCGTCACGCCGGGAAGAGCAGTGACGGCGGCGGGCGCGCTGGCCGATTTTTCATCGCGACGTCAGGTGCTTTCCCGCTCGCGCCGTGCTGAGAGCACTGCGTTCAAGAAAATTCATCTCAACCTTCCCCCGGCGGCAGGGTCCCTTGGCGAGGGTGCATCGAAGCGCATTGTGCGGGCCTACGGGATCCCGACCGTCGAAGAGAAACTCCTCAGCCTGGCGGAAATCGGCGAATTAAAGAAAAGCCCGTTTCAGTTCCCGGTGGTGATGAAAGTGGAATCGCCGCACATTCCGCACAAGACGGAGGCGGGGGCCGTCATCACCGGCATTCGCTCGTTGAGCGAGCTCAAAAAGGGCGCACAAAAAATCGTTGCGTCGGCGCAGGAGTACCGCAGCGATGCTGCGATCGAAGGCGTCCTGCTCCAGCAAACGTGCTTGGGCACCGAGCTGATTCTGGGCGCTTTCGTGGACGAGTGTTTTGGGCCGGTCGTCGTCCTGGGGCTGGGAGGGATTTACGCAGAGATCCTGAAAGATGTGACCCGGCGATTTGCTCCGATTTCGGAAACATCGGCCCGCGATATGATCCTCGAGCTCAAGGCAGCGCCGATTTTCAAGGGCTATCGACGCATGCCGCCGCTCGATATCGACGCCTTGGCCGTCGCCATCTCGCGACTGAGTTACTTGATCGTCCACCATGGAAGCCGGATCAGGGAAATCGACATTAATCCGCTATTCGTGGGTTCCGCAGGCAATGGTGTCGTAGCAGCCGACGCGCTGGTTATCTTGAACGCGGCCAGTGCCCCAGGCGCGCATCGGATGGATTGACGAGGGGCGGGTCAACCATGCTTTTCGATAATACGGATTTCTCATCGCTCGAGCTCCCAAAGCACGTCTCCGAGTTGAGACGCGAGGTTCGCGACTTTCTGGACGACGAGCGGAGACAGGGCAGTTTTCGCGTCCATCTCGGGCACGGGGAATTCGACGCGGAATTCAGTAGGAAAATAGGGTCGCGCGGCTGGATCGGCATTACCTGGCCCAGGAAATACGGCGGCCATGAAGGCTCTTATCTCGAGCGCTTCGTCGTAACCGAGGAATTGCTGGCTGCCGCGGCACCGGTAGCAGCCCATTGGGTGGCGGACCGGCAGAGCGGTCCTAGCCTGCTGCGCTGGGGAACCGATGCGCAGCGTCAGAAATATCTACCCGTTATTGCAAAAGGCGAATGCTATTTTGCGATCGGCATGAGCGAGCCCAATTCTGGTTCAGATCTTGCCTCGGTGCGAACGCGGGCCGAAAAAGTCCCGGACGGCTGGAAGCTCACGGGGCAGAAGGTGTGGAGCAGCTGGGCGCACCGGGCGCACGCGATGTTCGTCCTGTGCCGTACGTCACCACTCGGGGAGAAGAAACACGAGGGGTTGAGTCAGTTCATCGTGGACCTGCCCTCGCCGGGCATCACCATTCGACCGATCCGTTTCCTCAACAACGAGCACCATTTCAACGAAGTGTTTTTCGATGAAGCCTTCGTACCGGACGAAATGGTGCTCGGAGAAATCGGCCAAGGTTGGCGGCAAGTCACTTCCGAGCTCGCTCTCGAAAGAAGCGGCCCGGAAAGATATATGAACACACTGCCGCTGTTATTGGCCGTCATCGATCGGCTGAAAACATCGCCCGACCGCATGGCGAGAGTGATGATCGGCACTCTGCTCGCACGCTTTGCCAGTATTAGGACGATGTCGCTGGCCATCGCAACGCAGTTTTCCAGGGAGACGACGCCGAACCTCGCGACGGAGGCCGCGTTGGTCAAGGACATCGGCACGCATTTCGAGCGCGAGGTAACGGAAGCCGTAAAGATGTTATTCGAGGTGACACCCGCAGCCGATTCGGATGACGAGTTCGAACGACTGCTTGGCGAGGCGACCATCTTTGCGCCCATCTCGACGATTCGCGGAGGCACGACGCAGATTCTTCGCGGCATCGTGGCGAAGCGACTCGAAGGAGCCGTATGAACGACAGCGCGCTTCTGCAGGACGCGGTGAGTCGCGTCTTTCTCGATTTTTACGAGAATGACCGTCTGAACAAGGCGCGGCGGGACGGGTGGTGCGCTGAGCTGTGGGCGGCCCTCGAAGAGACCGGAATGACCCTGATATCCGTGCCCGAATCTGCCGGCGGCTCCGGAGGGAGCGTCGTAGAAGCGGCCGAGGTAATCAGGCTCGGAGGAAAGTATTGCGCTTCTGTGCCGCTTGCCGAAACAGCGCTGCTTGCAGGATGGGCTCTTGCCGGAGCCGGCATAGCCCTGCCTTCAGGACCGCTCGCATTCGGAATAGTCGGACGGCCAAATCAGGTCGAACTCCACCGCCGTGAGGGCGCCTGGCGGTTTTCAGGGAGCATGGACCATGTCCCGTGGGCCCGTAATGCATCCGCGATTGTACTGGTTATAGGCAGCGACGCGGACTCGAAAGTGATCTGTGCCCCCGCCTCCACGTACCAGGTGGAGCGTCATGCCAACCTGGCAGGCGAGGCGAGAGACCGCATCGTTTTTTACGAAGCAAAGCTGGAGGACGCGTACGTACGCGCTACTGCATCGATTACCGCTGACAGGGCACTGCAGCGCGGTGCATTGGCGCGAGCGGTGCAGATGTCGGGCGCTCTGGATCGGATACTCGAGATGACGACCCAGTATGCGAAGCAAAGAGCGCAATTCGGCAGACCCATCATCAAATTCCAAGCCGTGCAGCAGGAATTAGCTCGGCTCGCCGGAGAAGCCGCCATCGCCAAAGCGAGCGCCATGGCTGCCGCAGCCTCCGTCATGGCGGATTACAGAGCCAACACCGCTGTGGCGTTCGCAAAGATCAAGGCCGGTGAAGCCGCGCAGGCCGGAGCATCGATCGCGCATCAGCTGCACGGCGCGATCGGCGTTACGGACGAATATCTTTTGCACCACAGCACGCTTCGACTATGGGCGTGGCGGTCGGAGTATGGCAGCGAGGCGTATTGGGCCGACAGGCTCGGCGAGTATGCGTTGAGTCGCGGCGCCGCGACGGTGTGGGACGAGATAACTGGATCGGTCGGTGATCAGAAATAAGTCGACCTCTATTGCACAAAGTGGTGAGCGCGGAGATTGCAAGTAAGTTTAAGTTCTCTAGTGCGTCATAAACCTAGAACCAAAGGAGGAGGTATGTTACTTCGTGATTATGGCATCGGGAGGATCGCATTGTTTCTTCTGGGTGTTATTGCCTTTTCTCTGCCGGCAATCGGCGCCGACTGGAGGCCTGAAACAAGTGTGGAGATTGTGATTCCATCGGGCCCTGGTAGCGGACTTGATAAGACAGGGCGTACTGTCCAAGGCCTCATTCAGGCCAATAAGTTACTCGAGGTGACAAGTGCCGTCGTCAATAAACCAGGCGGCGGAGGAACGCTAGCCTATCTTTACATCAACCAATATCCCAGCAATGGACACTATTTGTCTATCACATCGCCAGGGGTTATCACAAACAAAATATTAGGGGCTAGCACGATTGATTTTCGGGAGCTTACCCCGATTGCTCAGTTGTTCGATGAAAACATCGCTTTCATGGTTCTGCCTGACTCCAAAGTCAAGGACGTGAAGACGCTGGTCGCCCTGCTCAAGAAAGACCCGACTTCGGTCTTGTTCGGCATTGCAACGGCACTTGGTGGGGCGAATCATATTGCCACTGCGTCGGCACTCAAGGATGCAGGGGTGGATATCAAGCGGTTGCGAAATGTTGTGTTCAAGTCGGGTGGCGAAGTGACTATTGGCCTTTTGGGCGGGCACGTTGATATTGTTCCGATTTCGGCGCCTGTTGCAGTGCTGCAGATACAAGCGGGGAAAGTTCGAGTGATTGCGGTGTCTTCGGCCAACAGGCTTACCGGCGCGCTAGCCAATGTCCCAACTTGGCGAGAACAGGGGATTGATTCAACCTACTCGACCTGGCGCGGTGTCGTGGGGCCAAAGGGGCTGACGAAATCGAAAATTGCCTATTGGGATGGCTTATTTGCAAAACTTGCGTCTCTTGAAGACTGGAAGAAGGAGATCGAAACAAATCTCTGGGTGGCAAATTATCTGAACAGTGAGCAAAGCAAGAACTTCCTTGAGCAACAGCACAAGGAGCATTACGCAATCCTTCACGATCTAGGAATGGCCAAGTGATTGTTTGGGCGACCGGGTTGTCGCCGAAGTATCTTTTGCTGGAGCAGCCGCGGCCTCAAGTGGCTCTGATTCGCTTAAATCGGCCTGATGCCCGCAATGCATTAAGTATTGCAGTCCGGCGAGAAATTGCAGCTTTCGTCCAACAGGCTGATCGATGCACCGCGATTCGCGCAATTGTTCTTGCAGGCAACGCTCAGTGCTTTGCGTCAGGCGGAGACATTAAGGAGAACTCCACCTTGGGGCCCGTGGACGTAATATACCGGGGCTGGGAGAAAAGGGATTTATGGACTACGGTGGCCAGATGCCGAAAGCCTCTTATTGCGGCAGTTCGGGGATACGCACTTGGCGGTGGCGCGGAGTTAATGATGCTGGCCGATATTATCGTGGCGTCCGAAGAGGCCCGCATTGGGCAACCAGAAGTCACCGTTGGCATTATGCCTGGAAGCGGCGGTACGCAGCGCCTTCCGAAAGCCGTCGGAAAATTCATGGCGATGAAGATGCTGCTGACGGGCCGCTGGATCAGCGGTCTAGAGGCTTCACGTATCGGCTTGGTAAGCGAAGCGGTCGACGATGCGCAGGTCGAAACCCGGGCGATCGAAATCGCCAGATCGATTGCCGACAACGCGCCGCTCGCAACCAGCTTCGCGAAAGAGGCCATCCTCATTGCGGACGACAGTGCGCTTGAAGTAGGCCTCGCATTCGAGCACAAGTCCTTTCTTTCGTTGACTGCTACCGACGACTTCAAGGCAGGCGTCAGCGCGTTCCTGGACAAGAAAAAACCGCAATTCAGCGGACGATAAATCGTCACATAACAGCTCAAGAAGGAGTTCCATGCTTAAGCTCAAACATTGTTTCTTGTTCGTATGCGCCGGTGTCGTCTTTGGGATTCTGCAGCAAAGTGGCGCCCTTGCTCAGGACGCCTTTCCCTCTAAGCCGGTTCGCTTTATAGCCCCTTTTTCTGCTGGGGGCCCTACTGACCTTCTTGCGCGGGTAATCGGGCAGAAACTAAACGAGCTGTGGGGCCAGCCTGTGGTGGTGGAAAACCGCCCGGGCGCAGGTGGCAATATCGGCGCTGAAGTCGTAGCGAAGGCGGTCCCAGACGGGCACACCCTCCTGGTTTCGGCCAGTAGTGTGGCTATCAACCCTAGCATCTATTCAAAGATGCCCTTCGATACAGCTAAAGATCTGGCACCGATCGGTCTGGCCGGTGTCGTGCCGAATGTCCTGGTCGTACACCCGTCAGTGCCGGTAACGAATGTACGGGAGCTCATCTCTTTCGCGCACAAGAATCCGCGCGCTCTTCAATATGGTTCAGGCGGTAGCGGCACGGGCTCTCATCTCATTGGGGAGCTTTTTCAACACATGACCGAGACGCAGTTGGTCCACATTCCATATAAGGGCGGCTCTCAGTACGCCATGGCGTTGCTTACGGGAGAAGTGGCAGTTGCATTCAGTAACATGGTTTCAGCGCTGCCGCATGTTCGGACGGGAAAAATCAAAGCGCTCGGGGTTACTAGCTCCTCTCGCAGCGAGTTCTTGCCGAAAGTGCCCACTATCGCTGAATCAGGTGTGCCGGGGTTCGAGGCCGATTCGTGGTATGGTGTCTTCACGACCGGCCGGACGCCGCAGGAAACAGTGAGAACGCTGAACGAAGCCCTGTTGAAGACCCTGGACATGCAGGACGTTCGCGAGCGATTACATTCGCTAGGTGTTATACCGAAAAAAATGACGTCGCAGGAATTTGCCGCTTTTGTGGCTTCGGAAATGAAGAAGTGGGGCGACGTGGTGAGGATTTCGAAGGCTAAGGTGGAGTAGTGTCATGTTCGACGTGACGCGCGCCATGGTGACAAACATGATCCGGCGTCGGACTACGTGGACGAGCGGGGAAGGGGAGCTGATATGGGTTGTGCAGCAGGCAAACACTCGCGGCGATGAGTGAGCAAGACGGACCGCTCGCGGGCTATCGTGTACTTGAGCTAAGCTCGACCATCGCCGGCCCGTATTGCGGCAGGATGTTCGCCGACTTCGGCGCCGAAGTGATCAAGGTCGAGCCGGCCGAAGGCGACGTGGTGCGCGCCGTAGGCAAGCGGTTCAACGGCAAATCGCTTTACGCCGCGAGCATACTGCGCAACAAAGCGCTCATCGCGCTCGATCTGCGCCGCGCCCAGGCGCAGGACCTGGTGCGCAAGCTGGCTGCGAAGTGCGATTTCGTGGTCGAAAACTTCAGACCCGGCGCGCTGGAGAAATGGGGGCTCAGCTACGAAGCGCTCAGCCGCGACAATTCGGCTCTTATCATGGTTCGCATCAGCGGCTACGGGCAGAGTGGGCCGTACAGCGCGCGGCCCGGCTACGGCATCATCTGCGAGGCAGTCGGGGGGTTGCGCCACTTGACGGGCGATCCCGACCGGCCGCCGGCTCGGGTGGCCGTCTCGCTTACGGATTACATTACGGGACTATATGCCTTTTCCGGTGCGATGATGGCGCTCGTGCACAGGCTTAAAACCGGCCAGGGCCAGGTGATCGACACAGCGCTGTACGAGAGCGCATTCAGCTTTACCGAACAGCACATCGCGGCGTACGAGAAGCTCGGCGCGGTGGCAAACCGCCTCGGCTCCGCAACCGGCACCGCGCCGAACAACTTGTACCGTACGCGTGATGGGCAATACATCCATATCGCTGCGAATGGTCCGGCGATATTCCGGCGCTTGGCGCAATTGATGGAGCGGCCGGACCTGGTCGAGGATGCGCGTTTCAGCACCGTGCTTGCGCGTGCCGAACACCACGACGACATGGATGCGCAGGTTGCCGAGTGGGTCGTGCGACACGATCTTGCGCCGCTCGAGCAAATGCTGAACGAAGCTGAGGTTCCGGCCACGCGCATTTTCACGATCGCGGACATCTACCGCGACCCGCACTACAAGGCGCGCGGCGCACTGGTCGAAGTCCCGGACGACGATCTGGGTTCGGTCACGCTCGCCGCGCCGGTGCCCCGTCTTTCGCGTACGCCTGGGCGCATACGCAAGAGCGGCGGCCGCATCGGCCAGGACACGCGGCGTGTGCTCGCCGAGCTCGCGGGACTATCGGCTGACGAGATTGCGCGACTCGAACGCGCCGGCGTTATCTGTTGCGACAAAGGCAGGGCATGAGCTGGAAACCCGAGGTGGACGAAATCCACCAGCGCTACCGCTGGGCAGAGGAGCTTGGTGGCTCGGATGCCGTAGCGAAACATCATGCGCACGGCCGGTTCACGGTGCGCGAGCGCATCGCAGCACTGGTCGACGCGGGCTCGTTCCAGGAAATCGGCAAGCTCGCCGGCCACGCGAAGTACGAGCACGGAAAAGTGACCAACGTCATGCCGGCCCCTTACGTGATGGGGCTGGGAAAGATCGACGGTCGGCTAGTGGCCATCGGGGGCGAAGACTTCACTGTGCGCGGCGGCACCGCGACCGGCAGCGAGCGTCGCAAGGGCGGGCGCGGCGGCTTTGTCGAAGACCTTGCGTACGAATTCCGCGTGCCGCTCGTCAATCTCATCGACGGGGCTGGCGGCAGCGTCGATTCGGTGCGCAAGCGCGGCTACACCACGTTTCCCGGCTCCGGCCTCAAGGGTTTCGAGCGCTCGGTGGAGTTGCTTGCGCGCGTGCCGGTCGTGTGCGCCGTGATGGGCGCTGCGGCCGGCGGTCCCGCCGCGCGCGCCGTGCTGTCACATTTCTCCGTCATGGTGCGCGGCTCGAGCCAGATATTCGCCGCCGGGCCTCCGGTCGTCGAGCGCGCCTTCGGTAAACCGGTCGATCGCGAGCAACTCGGCGGAGCGAAAACCGCGGTGGACACCGCGGGCACTATCGACAGCGCGGTCGAATCGGAAGCCGAGGCCTGTGCGTTGATCAAGCGTTTTTTGAGCTATCTGCCGCAGAACGTGTGGAGCCTGCCGCCGGTCGTTGACTGCGACGACCCACCCGAACGGCGCGAGGAGGCGCTGCTCGATATCGTGCCGCGCGACCGGCGCAAAGCGTACAACATGCGCCAGCTGATCACGCTGGTCGTCGATTGCGGTTCGCCTTTCGAGCTTCAACCGACTTACGGGCGTGGACTGATTACGATGCTGGCGCGCCTTGCCGGCAAAGTGGTGGGGATCGTCGCAAACAATCCGATGGCTGGCGGCATCATGGACGTCAACGCCGCGCGCAAGCAGACGCATTTCATCGACCTATGTGACACGTTTCACATACCGCTCATTTTCTTCGTCGACGTGCCGGGCGTGATGATAGGCGATCAGGCGGAATCGGCGGGCATTCTGCGCGAAGGCATGCGCGCGGCGATGGCGGGAATGCAGGCCACCGTCCCGATACTCACGCTGGTGATCCGGCGCTGCTACGGCATGGCGGGAATGGCCACGCGCGATCGCGACGGTCTTGATTTCAAGATCGCCTGGCCATCGGCCGAATGGGGCTCGCTGCCGATCGAAGGAGGCGTTACCGCCGCCTATCGGCGCGAGATCGAGGCGGCCGGCGATCGCGACGAGAAAATCCGCGAGCTCGAAGCGGAGCTGAAATCGCTCGCCTCGCCTTTGCGCACCGCAGAGGCGTTTGCGGTAGAAGACGTGATCGACCCGCGCGAGACCCGCCCTTATTTGTGCGGACTCGTCGAGGCGATGCAGGAGCGGCTTGCGACCGACCTCGGCATGAAACCGCGGTACGGCGTACGCCCGTAACAACGCGAACTTTGCCCGCGCGGCAGATAGCGCAGCGAATGTACTCTGGGCGCCCGCTAACTGCGTCGTTTCATCATGCGCAGCGGATTGTAGGTGAGCACCGTCTCGCCATTCTGGTTGACGACGCGATTCATCGTGCGCACCAGACCGCTGCCGCCTTTCGATGTCGCACGCGCTTCGATCACCTCGCCTTCGACGTGGATGGTGTCGCCGACGAAAGTGGGGCCTTTCACGTCGATGGTGGCGTTGAAGAATGCCAGCCCCGTGCCTTGCATGAGGGGCACCACCAGCCCCTCACTCAGTGCGTAGACCATCATGGCCGGTACGACGCGGCCGTTGATCACCGAGCCTGTTTTCAGATACTCCGTGTCGGTGAACAGAACTTCGGTGAAGCCGGTGGCGTTCACGAAATTGATCAGGTCCGCCTCGGTAATGGTGCGGCCGAAGGTGCGAAACTTATGGCCGAGGGGAAGCTCCTCGAAGTAAAGACCGTGGCCGAGCGGTAGGATGTCAGCGTCCATGCTTTGCCTTTCTCTTGTTGAGCGGTCAGGATTTGCGGGGCAGCTGGTCGGCATATCGGAGGTGTTCATGCCGACGAGAGACCGGTTCTCGAGTAGCATGCTCGTTCCGTTCGAGCGCGTAATATATTGCATGATCCGCAATGCGGCAACTATGGAGGAGAGGAACGTGAATAACATCATGACGAGATGGGCCGGCGTGCTGACAACGGGTATGCTGCTGTCTGTGCCGCTTTCCGCGTTGGCGCAATCGGCCTGGAAGCCCGAGAAAAATGTCGAGATCGTGATCGGCGCCGGCGCCGGTGCGGCGGCAGATCGCACCGCGCGCGCGGTCCAGAAGATCATCGAGGACCGGAAGCTCGTGCCGGTCACCAGCAGTGTCATCAACAAGCCCGGCGCCGGCTATTCCTTGTCGTGGATCTATCTCAACCAGCACCCCGGCGACGGTCATTATCTCGCCATCACCACGCTGGCGCTGCTCACCAACGCAATAACCGGCGTCAATCCGCTTACCTACACTGACGTTACGCCGATCGCGCAGCTCTTCACGGACTACGTCGTAGTGGCAGTGCGCGCCGATTCGCCGCTCAAGACGGGCCGGGACCTGGTCGAGCGCCTCAAAGCCGATCCATCCGCGCTTTCGATCGCGCTCGCGGCAAGCCTGGGCAATCAGAACCACATCGCCACCGCGCTCGCCCTCAAAGCCGGCGGGGTCGACGTGAAGAAGCTCAAGATCGTCGTGTTGAACTCTTCCGCAATTTCCGTCACCACGCTGCTCGGCGGGCACGTCAATGCCGTCGCTGCGACGGTCACCAACGTGCTTGCGCAGATGCAGGCGGGCAAGCTTCGCGTGCTCGCGGTGTCGTCGCCGCAACGCCTGACCGGCGAGCTTGCGAGCATCCCGACCTGGAAGGAGCAAGGCTACGACGCGGTGTTTGGCAACTGGCGCGGCGTGATCGGCCCGAAAGGCATAAGCGCGGCGCAGGTCACCTATTGGGAAGATGTGTTTGCGAAGGTGGTTGCTACCGAGGAGTGGAAAGAAGCCATGGCGAAGAACTTCTGGAGCGATTTCTATCTAAACAGCCGCGACAGCCGCAGATTCCTCGAACAGGAGAGCAGGCAGTTGAAAGCTCTACTCACCGATCTGGGCCTGGTGAAGTAGTGCTGCGCTTCCTCTAGAACCGGCCTCTGTGGTGAAGATCGCGAATGCGAAAGTAGAGTGATTGCGCTGGCCTCCGAAGGCGGTTCCGAACGCGCTCCTCGCTGACGAATAACTCTGCCGGGCGTTTGATGCCAATCGATTGCCAGACACTACTCAACTGGGACATTCCCGAGGTTACGCAGACGATCACCCAGAAGGACACCGTGCTCTATGCGCTTGGAATCGGAGTGGGTTCGGATCCTTCTGATTCACAACAGCTGAGATTTGTATACGAAGCTGACCTAGAGACGCTGCCGATGATGGCGGTGACTCTTTGTTATCCTGGCCAATGGCACTCGGCGCCAGGAACAGGGATTGTAAGCTCACACGTCGTGCAGGGCTCGCAATCCTTCGTCATCCATAGTCCGTTGCCAACGCAGTGTACGGTACGCGGAAAGACAAGGATTACGGGAGTCTACGACAAGGGTGTTGGGAGAGGGGCTATCGTAACAACTGAGTGCGTTGTATCCGACGTTGGACGCGGGAACGTACTGTGCACCATTGGCTCAACTCATTTTTGCCGCGCTAATGGCGGTTTTGGTGGACCTAGTGGCCCTCCCTTGTCGCTAATTCAAATGCCGCCCCGGCACCCAGATGTTTCCTGCGAGTTAGAAACATTACCGCAAATGGGATTGATTTATCGACTTTCGGGCGACTACAACCCTCTACATGCAGATCCGGAATACGCGAGGCGCGCGGGTTTTAAGCGACCAATCTTACATGGGCGATGCATTTTTGGTGTAGTGGGACACGCGATCATCAAGTCCCTTTGTGACTATAGAGCAACCCTATTGAGGTCCATGAGAGCGCGATTTGTCTCGTCTGTTTACCCTGGGGAAGTCATCTGCACTGAGATGTGGCGAGAGAAAGAGTGTGTTTTCTTTCGAGCTGTAGTGCGGGGTCGCAACGTGGTTGTTCTGGATCATGGAGTGGCAGAAATCGGTTGATTGTAATTTTGTGAACGAAATCCCAGTCAATCGGTTATAGCTTTACGCGGCCTAACCAGACTCGCCATGGAGCCCGAAGAGGAGAATGGTCGTCTTCGTCACTTGGGGAAATCGTCGTGAGACGAACAAGTGAATTGTCGGTCTGGAGGATTGATTGATGGTGAGACTCGCCGATCTCCCGGAGTGGGAACGTGACCACATGCTGAACAAGATTCCGAACCTCCCCAGGTTCGGAATCAACGCATGGGTGGCCGGCCGGCCCTTGGCGAAACGCCGCGTGGCCATCGTTACTACGGCGGGTTTGCATTTGCGTGGCGACCGCCCGTTCGGACAAGGCGATGCCAGAAGCGCCTATCGTGTCATTCCGGGCAATGCCAGTGCGGCCGATATCGTGATGAGCCAGTTCTCCACCAACTTCGACCGCAGCGGGTTTCAGCAGGACCTGAACATCGCGTTTCCCATCGACCGCCTGAGGGAGCTGGCAGGCGACGGGATCATCGGCTCGGTAGCCGACTTCCACTATTCGTTCATGGGTGCGGGTTCCCCGGTCAATCGCATGGAGCCGAAAGCCCGGGAAGTGGCCGGGCTGCTGAAAAAGGACAAGGTAGACGCCGTGCTATTGACGCCGGTGTGACCAAACTGCACGTGCGCAGTTTGCGCACTATCACTCTATATCGAGGATGAGGGCATATCCACCGTCAATATCAGTCTGGTGCGGGAGCACGCGGAAGCGATCCAGCCTCCCCGCACACTCTGGGTGCCGTTCCCGCTCGGCCGGCCGCTGGGCGTTCCCAATGATCCGGCCTTTCAGCGCCGGGTCGTCATTTCAGCGTTGAGGCTGCTGGAACGTCCGTCAGGTCCGGTGCTCGAGGACTTTCCTGAGGACGTGCCGCCCATCGCCGAAGACGAGAGCCAGGAAGGCATGGCATGCCCGATCAGTTTTGCCCCTGACATGGCCAAAGCCACGCTGGCGGAGAAGGTGGCAGCCGAGATTTCCCAGCTGCGTGCTTGGCACGACCTTTCCGTGAAGAACCGGGGGAGAACCGCCACGGGCGTGGCTGGGGCCGCTCTCGAGGACTTGGTCGGGTTCATCGCTGCGTGGGCGGGGGGCAAGCCCAGGACGAATTTCAGGGACGACATTTTGCCGATCGATGCCTTGAGGCTCGCCTGCGATGAGCTGAAGACGTTCTATTCCGAGGCGGTCTTGGCGCAACCGGGAACGCACTCGATCGAGAGCATACAGGACTGGTTCTGGGGACAGACCGCAGCGGGGAAGCTGCTGTTCGATCTTCATGCCGCGACGTTGAAGAGCAGCGACAAGCTTGAGAAGTTTTTTGCCGATAACAATCTGGTGCCGCGCAGGATCCGGCACACGATCGGAAAGAAGGAAAATTGACAAAAGGCATTGTGCAGGTCGCGGAGTAGCTATGCGAGGAGCACCTTGAGAAGCGCTTGCGGCAGATGAAAAGGATCCGACGATGGACGAAGCCATACGCTCAGAGCACATAATCGTGTATAGAAATGAATTGGTCGTCAGCAATACAGCAATCAGAAATCAATATAGCGTTTGATGAGCGCCTCCGCACAGCATCATGATCTCGAGTTGCCGTCGCCGTGGGTGTGCCGCTTCGCGCCGCTGATCCGGGCGGGCGGCAAGGTGCTCGATGTCGCCTGCGGCGGCGGCCGGCACGCGCGCTGGTTAGCCGCGCGCGGGCATCCGGTGGACGCCGTCGACCGCGATCCGGTGGCGCTGGCGGAGCTTGCCGCGATACCCGGCATCACGACCCGGTGCGCCGACATCGAGGCCGGCCCCTGGCCGTACACCGGGCAGGCATTCGCCGGCATCGTCGTCGTCAGCTACCTGCACCGGCCGCTGTTTCCGCACCTGCTCGCCGCACTCCTGCCCGGCGGCGTGCTGATCTACGAAACCTTCGCTGCGGGCAACGAGCGCTGTGGCCGACCGGCCAGCCCGGATTTCCTGCTCCGACCCGGCGAGCTGCTGGAGGTGGTGCGCGGGCGGTTGCGGGT
Organism: Betaproteobacteria bacterium RIFCSPLOWO2_12_FULL_62_58; assembly: GCA_001772005.1. Classification (GTDB taxonomy): domain Bacteria; phylum Pseudomonadota; class Gammaproteobacteria; order Burkholderiales; family SG8-41; genus DSOT01. Next base: position 42,627 of record MERI01000247.1, read on the forward strand.
TCTCGCCTATGAGGACTTGTTCGTGACCGACCCCAAGCCGGCATTCGTGCAGCGGATCTGCGGACTAAAAGCCGGGGATGCGTCGCTGCCATGAATTTTTTGTCGCGATTCAACCGTTCGATGGTTACTTGCGTTAAGCATTGTAAGAATTTTGTAAATAGTCGCGACATATACTCGAACCACGCCATTAACGGCTATGGACGCTCCGACCACATCATCTGCCGGACCTCAGCCCGAAGAATATGGGGTAGAGGTGCTGTGCGCGAGCTGGAACCCGGTCGCAGCCGCCGTGGCCGAGCCGATCGGACTGGCCTGCCGCGAGTGGCTGGCCGACCTCACTGCGCTCGACGTCGACGCCTTCTTAAAGCAGTTCTACCGCTGCCAGCGCAGCTGACACCGGGGCCGCAGGCCGACTTGGCGCTGCGGGCGCCCGGCCGCCTGTGCCCCTAGGAGTTTGTCGGACTTAGGCCGGACAAACTCCTAATGCAACCAATCCCACGGGGCATGGTCACAACGCTATCCCCGCACCGCCTGAATCAGGTAAAATGGTGTGATTTATACGGGGCCAGAACGCGGCCCTTTTTCACGGGAAATCCTATAGATGGCAACGCTGCAGGGCAGCCTGGTCGCGATCGTTACGCCGATGGGGGAAGACGGCGGACTCGATTTCGACGCTTTTCGAAAACTGATCGATTGGCACCTCAAGGAAGGCACCGACGGCATCGTCGTGGTCGGCACCACGGGCGAGTCGCCAACAGTGGATTTCGACGAACACCACGTGTTGATCAAGACCGCGGTCGAGCACGCGGCGGGGCGCATTCCGGTCATTGCGGGCACTGGCGCCAACTCGACGCGCGAGGCGATCGAACTCGCCGCCTACGCCAAGCAGGTCGGCGCCGACATGAGCCTGTCGGTCGTGCCGTACTACAACAAGCCGACCCAGGAAGGGCTATACCGTCACTTCAAGGCGATCGCCGAGGCGGTCGACATCCCGCAGATTCTCTACAACGTTCCCGGCCGCACCGTCGCCGACTTGCAAAACGATACCACGCTGCGCCTGGCGCAGGTCCCGAATATCGTGGGCATCAAGGATGCGACCGCCAACCTCGAGCGCGGTAGCGACCTGCTGCGCCGCAAGCCGCAGGATTTCCTGGTATTCAGCGGCGACGACGCAACTGGGCTCGCGCTCATGCTGCTCGGCGGTTACGGTGTCGTCTCGGTCACCGCCAACGCGGCGCCGCGGCTGATGCACGAGATGTGCGCGGCTGCGCTGGCCGGCGACATCACGCGGGCGCGCGAGATCAACAACCGGCTGCTGGGGTTGCATCGCCACTTGTTCTGCGAAGCGAATCCGATTCCGGTCAAATGGGCCGTGCAGCAGATGGGGCTCATCGAAGGGGGCATACGGCTGCCGCTCACGCCGCTTTCCCCGGGGTTTCATGATCAGGTGCGCGATGCGATGCGGCAGGCGGGGATTGCCGCATGACGTGGCTGTCGCGGCTCGACTCAACAGAGGACCGTATGCAACCGCTTGGATTAGTTCGCATTCTGGGGTGCGCGGTCGCAACGCTGGCCCTGATTTCCTGCGGTTCCTTTGAGCTTCCTTCGAAGAAGATCGATTACAAGTCGGCAGGCAAGCTGCCGCCACTCGAGGTTCCACCGGATCTGACACGGCCAAGCGGTGACGATCGTTTCACCGTGCCCGACGTTAACCCGAAGAGTTCCGCAACCTATTCGGCCTACAGCAAGGACCGGTCGGGTCAGCCGCAGGCGGCTTCCAGTAGCGTGCTGCCGCAGCAGAGAGATGCGCGCATCGAGCGCAGCGGCACCCAGCGCTGGCTGGTGGTAAAGGGGGAACCCGCGGCGATGTGGCCGGTAGTCAAGGATTTCTGGCAGGAAACCGGCTTCATCATCAATCTTGAAATTCCCGAGGCGGGCGTCATGGAGACGGACTGGGCTGAGAACCGTGCCAGAATTCCAGACGGGATCATTCGCAATACATTGGGCAAGCTGCTCGACGCCGTCTACTCGACTTCGGAGCGCGACAAGTTCCGCACGCGGCTTGAGCGCGGAAGCGAAACGGGTACCACCGAAGTCTATATCAGCCACCGCGGCATGGAAGAGATCTACACCTCGGCTGCCCAGGATCAGACCAGGTGGCAGCCGCGCCCGCCCAATCCCGAACTCGAAGCGGAGATGCTGCGACGGCTGATGGTGCGTTTTGGCGTCCAGGAAGAGCGCGCCAAGGCGCAGTTGGTTGCGACCGGTTCCGCAGTGCCGCGCGCGACGCTCTCGCGCGGCCAGGGGACGTTGTCGCTGAACGAGCAGTTCGACCGCGCGTGGCGGCGCGTGGGACTTGCGCTCGACCGCGTCGGCTTCACCGTCGAGGACCGCGACCGCTCCAAAGGCTTGTATTTCGTGCGTTATATCGATCCCGAGATCGACAACAAGACAGCCGAGAACAAGGGATGGCTGTCCAAATTGAAATTCTGGGGCAGCAGCGACAAGCCGAAGACCGAACAGTTCCGGGTCCTGGTCAAGGACGCCGAATCGGGCGCGGAGATCAACGTGCTCAACAAGGATGGCGTGCGCGAGCAGTCCGAGACAGCCAATCGCATCCTTTCGCTGCTCTACGAGCAGCTCAAGTAACAGACAGGCGAGAGGCGAGAGGTGAGAGGAGTGAAACCCGCAGCTCCAACCTCTTCGCTCTGTTTTCCGCCTCTCTCCTCTCTCCTTTCTCCTCTCCTGCCGTGATGCGCTTCGCATCATTGGGCAGCGGCAGCCAGGGCAATGCTCTGGTTCTCGAAGTCGGAACCACGCGGCTGCTGCTCGACTGCGGCTTCGGTGTCAGCGAAACAGCCACCCGTTTGGCGCGGCTGGGGCTGGAACCCGACGACCTTGACGCCGTCGTTGTCACTCACGAGCACGATGACCACATCGGCGGGGTGGCGCGACTTGCGCGCAAACACGACCTCCCTGTCTATCTTACCCATGGCACATTGACGGCGCTCGACGGCGAACGCTCGGCGATCGCCGAAATCACCGTCATCGACAGCCACACCGCTTTCGCAATCGGCGACATCGAGGTGTGGCCCTACCCGGTGCCGCACGATGCGCGCGAGCCGGCACAATTCGTGTTCGGCGACGGAGCAAGCCGGCTCGGCGTGCTCACCGACGCCGGTTCGTCGACACCCCACATCGAAGCCATACTCTCGGGACTTGACGCGCTGGTGCTCGAATGCAACCACGATCTCGACCTGCTCATGAGCGGCGGTTACCCGCCGTCGCTCAAGCGGCGCATCGCCAGCCGTTTCGGGCATCTCGATAACCGGACCGCGGCGCAACTGCTGGTGAGTATCGATTGCAGCCGGCTGCAACATCTGATCGCCGCGCACCTTTCGCGGCAGAACAACACGCCGGAACTCGCGCGCGCGGCGGTGGCGCAGGCGCTCAACTGCACGCCGGAGTGGATCGGCGTCGCCAGTCAGGACGAGGGATTTGGATGGCGGGAGATTTAATGCGGGTGATGAGTGATGGGTAAAGAGTAATGGGCAGGAACAACGAGCATTGGTCGCTTGTCGCCCATCACCCATTACTCATATCTCATAACGAAAAAAGCCGGCCAACAGGCCGGCTTTTTTTGTACTGCCGAGAAATTACTTCTTCTCGTCTTTCTTCATTTCATCTTTCTTCATTTCGCCAGCCGGAGCAGCGGGCGCAGCCTCACCAGCCGGTTTGGCAGCCTCGCCAGCCGGAGCGGGTGCCGGGGCCGGCGCAGGTGCCGGAGCCGCGGCGGGCGCCGGAGCGGGTGCAGGAGCGGCTTTCGGGGCGGGCGCCGGAGCGGGTTTTTCACCGCAGGCGTTCAAACCCAGACCAAGTGCAAGCAAAGAAGCGAGGAGGAGCGAGCGTTTCATGTTTTTTCCTTAGACAAAAAAGAGAGTTATCACCAAATAACAGCCGGTCGGCGGGAGACCGACCAAACCTTAACGACCGAGTCGATCCAGCCGTTGACTAGAGGATCAATAACGGACAAACCCGGTATCCCCTTTGCGACAATTATAAACGATATCCGAGCTATCTTACAGCCCGCTTACATTGGCCGAGACCGCGGGGCCTGAGGCTTCCCGGATTTCATCGAAGCGGTCGATGAGCTGCTGCGCCCCGAGAACATCGTTGGTGCCTTGGGCGGCGCGCAGGTGGTCGTAGTGGAAGCGGTGCACGTAGTGGGATGCGTCGAATATGACAAATGGGTCGTAAACGTGCTTGGCGGGGCGCAGGGTTTCGCGGATGCTGACGGCGTAGCTGAATTGCTGCAGCAGCAGCAACATCCGCGGGCAGACGCGTTCGAGCGTGTCCACTTCGTGCAGCACGATCAGCAGGCGGTTCAGCCGGCTGGCGAGCAGGAACTGCCGCAGCAGCTCAAAGCGTTGCGGCGAGTTATAGGCGCGGCTCAAGGACTTGTCAAAAACGCGGATCACGCTCTGGGTCTGCGGGATCAGGCTGTCGATCACCGCCTCGTATTCGCGCATGCCCTCAAAGCGACGGTATTCGGCGTTGGGAAGATTGCCGGGTTGTTCCATCGTTCACCCGTTCACTCACTCACTCACTCGTTCGCGCGTGTCAAGTTCAATATAGCCTGCGCGGTACCATTGGTAAAGCCAGTGCGCGGCTTCGGCGTCGAGCGCAAGCGGGGCCGCAATCCGGCGGCGGTCGGCGAGCCTCGCCAGCAGGGGCGTGGCCGCCCGGCCGACTTGGCACCGCTCGCCGTTGATGAAAACCTGGCGGCCGCGGAACAGCATCTGCGTTTTCAGGTCGAGCTGCAGGCCGAGCCGCGCGGCGCGGCGCGCGAACGCGGCGGCCGTGAGCGGCCGCGCCGGGGGCGTGAAGAAAACGTGCGGCTTGGGCTCGGTCAGATATTGTCCGAGAAACCGCAGAATATCGCTGGCGCGCCAGTCGATTTGGCCCAGCATGCGCCGGACCTTTTGCAGCATGCCGCCCCCGATGCGGGCCGGGTGGTGCTGCACCTGAAGCTCGGGATCGCGGTAGATGCCCTTGAGCGCAAGTTCGTCCTGCAGAAATTCCAGGAAGCGCGCGCCAAGTTCCTGGGCACCCGGTGCGCGGAATCCGACCGAGGCGGTCAGACAGTGGTCGATTGCGATGCCGTCATGGGCGATGCGCGGCGGCAGATACAACATGTCGCCCGGAGCGAGCAGCCACTCACGCTCAGGGTGAAAATCACGCAGCACCTTGATCGGCGCATTCTCTATCAGCGCAAGATCCCGCTGGCTGCTGATGCGCCAGCGACGCGTGCCGGCGAGTTGCAGCAGGAACACATCGTAGCTGTCAAAATGCGGGCCAACGCCGCCACCCGGAGGCGCGTAACTCACCATCACGTCATCAAGCCGCGCATAGGGGATGAAGGCGAATTCAAGCAGCAACGCCTGCGCCGCCGGCAGCATCTGATTGATCCCCTGCACCAGCAGTGTCCAGCCGCGGGCCGGCAGCCGCGCCAATTCCCGTTTCGAGAAAGGGCCGTGCGCCACCTGCCACCGGTTGCGGGTCCGCGAGACGATCCGCGACTGCACGTCGTCCCGGGCTGCAAGCGCAAACAGCGCATCGCGAGTCACCAGCTTTGCGTAGTGCGGCAGCGCCCGGCGGGCGAGCAGCGGCTTCTTTTGCCAGTGACGGCGCAGAAATGCCCGGACGGAAAGGCCGACGAGGATTTTTTGCGTCATGGCGGGCGATTATAGCGCGCGGGAAATCGCCGACCTCGACGGCGCTTGACCGCGGCCCGCACTATTCACAAAATTCGGATAGAATCGAACCGAGGAGCGAAATGGATTTGTCTATGCTGCAAACGGGTCAGCCTGCGCCGGTTTTCGACCTTCCCGACGCCGACATGAACATGGTGAGTCTTGCGAGCTTCAAGAATCACCGCCATGTCGTGCTGTACTTCTATCCCAGGGACGACAGGCCAGGCTGCACCATGGAGGCGATCGACTTCACCGATCTCGAGGGCGAGTTCAATCAACTCAAGACCGTGGTGCTCGGCGTCAGCATGGACGATTGCCTCGCTCACGGTTCGTTCCGGGACAAGCACGGCCTGTGCGTGCAGCTGCTTGCCGACGTCGACGGCGAGGTGTGCCGCCGCTACGGCGTGCTGCACGAAAAAGAAGTAGAGGGCAAACGGAAAACCGGCATCATGCGTTCGACCTTCATCATCGACCGCAAAGGCGTGCTCAAGCACGCGCTCTATGGCGTGAACCCGCGGGGCCACGCCGTCGAGGTGCTTGGCCTGGTGAAGGGGATCGCCAAATGCAAATAGCCAAGAACGTGGTGGTGGCGCTGCACTATGAACTGTTTGATGTCGATGGCAACCTGATCGAAAAAACAGATACGCCGATCGAATATCTGCACGGCGGCTACGACGGCATCTTCCTGCTGGTCGAGCAGGCCCTCGATAGCAAGAGCGTCGGTGACGCCTGCCGCATCAGACTCGCGCCGGACGACGCGTTCGGCGAGTACGACGCCGAGTTGGTGCACGTCGAGCCACGCAGCAAATTTCCCGGCAACCTCGAAGTCGGCATGCAGTTCGAGGGTCGAACCGATGATTCCGACGAAGTGCTGGTTTACACCGTGACCGATATTGCCGAAGACAAGGTGGTCGTCGACGGCAACCATCCTCTGGCGGGGCAGACGCTGGACTTTTCCTGCACCGTGGCCGACGTGCGGACTGCTACCGCCAAAGAGATCCAGCACGGTCACGTGCATGATGGGCATGGGCACCATCATTGAGATAACGATGAACGAGGAACGCGAAACGATGAAGTAAACCTCCTGCTTCATTCTCTTGTTCATCACTCATCATTCATCGTTCATCGTTTCTCTCAGCTTCCCGGCGTCACTTCAAACTTCACGTTTCCCGCGTTCTCGCGCACCCTTACCCGCACCCAGTTCACGCTCGGGCTGCCGAATACCTCGATGCGGATGAAGTTGGCGAGCGGACGGCGCGTGTCCGGGTGCAGGAGCGGGCGGTCGACGCGGAAACGGTGGGTGTCACCGTGGATCAACACCACTTCACCGGGGAAATCCGTGGTTTCGCCGACCAGCGTCTCGAGCAACGGCACATAACCGTGTCGCCGCGCGCCCGCCGCCGCCCATGGATTGGCCTGCATCAGCAGCACTACACCGGCGAGTTGTTGCTCGCGCGCGAGGCGGAACGATTGCCTGATCCAGTCGCGCACGGCCGCATCGCGGGCGCGGAATTCCGCGCGGTCGCGCGTGAAGTTGTTGTCGCCACCCGGCACATTAAGCGTCGCGAACAGGATGCCGCCGTGCACCCAGCGTGCGTGTTCCCGGTAAGGATGCGCTCTCTTCGCCTCCGTTTGGCGCGCTAATGCGAGGCGGCGCTGGCCGAGGCTCGCGGCCTCCGCAAAGAACAACTCACGCAATTTCCGCAGGCGCTCCAGGGGACGGTAGCCGCCGGCCGCGTTCCGCCAACAGTCGGTCCAGTCATTGTCGCCGGGAACGAAAACGAACGGGTGGCGCGACAGCTCGAACCATTGCTTGCGCTGCAGAAACACTTCGTCGCTGCAGGCGCTGTGCCCATTCTTGAAATCGCCGACGTGTACCACGAATGCGAGCGGCTCGCGGTTGAGTTCGGCCATCATGGCGATAAAGCCCGTTTCTTCCTCCGCCGTATAGGGCGTATCGCCGAGCGCGGCGAAGGTGAAATCGGCGGCGAAAACGCTGCAACACAATGCGGTCCATAGCGCCGCGCCGCCGATTAACCTAAAAATCATTTCAATGAAACCGCAGATAAACGCGGATATACGCAGATAAGATCAATCAGGAAGACCAGTCATCCGCTTTACATTGCCAAGCGAGGACTCAAACGAAATAAGGGCCTCAACTAGTTTGGGCGACTCTCTGGCAATCCATCCTTTGATTGTAATCCGTCGATGGGAGGACGGACTGAAATCGAGATAGAACGAGATCATTAGAGTGCGGTGGAGAAAACCGGGTAAGAAGTATTGCGAAGTTATTGTATGTTAAAGATTGTGGATTTGGTTTTCATCGGCTAATGGGTGCGTTTATCTGCGGCTGATCCTGTCTTTCAATCATCCAGTTGTCGGCGCAGGCGGTAGAGGAGATCGAGCGCCTCCTTCGGGCTCAACGCATCGGGGTTGGTGTCGCGCAGCAACCGCATCGCTGCGTGATCTTCGACCGCGGTTGCGTCCGGCGCAGCGGAAGCCGTGGCGGCGAACAGGTCACGCTGCGGTCCCGGAGTCAATCCGTGTTCCTCCAGGAGCGCGAGATTCCTGCGCGCCGCGCGGATCACGGCCGCCGGCACGCCGGCAAGCTGAGCGACCTGCAGGCCGTAGCTCTGGTTGGCCGGACCTTCTTCGACGCTGTGCAGGAACACGATGCGATCCTTGTGCTCGACCGCGTCGAGATGGACGTTGACGACCTGACGGAATTCCTCCGCCAGCCGCGTAAGCTCGAAGTAGTGCGTGGCAAACAGTGTCAGGCTCTTGTTTTTCTCGACCAGGTGGCGCGCGATCGCCCACGCCAGCGCCAGCCCGTCGAACGTGGAAGTGCCGCGTCCGATTTCATCCATCAGCACCAGGCTCTCGGCTGTAGCGTGATGCAGGATGTAGGCGGCCTCGGTCATTTCCACCATGAAGGTCGAGCGCCCGCCGGCAAGATCGTCGGCGGCGCCGATGCGGGTGTAGATCTGGTCGATCGGACCGAGGCGCGCGCGCTTGGCCGGCACGAACGAGCCGCAGCAGGCGAGCAGCGCGATCAGCGCGACCTGGCGCATGTAAGTGGATTTGCCGCCCATGTTGGGGCCGGTGACCAGCAGCATCTGGCGCGCGCTCGAGAGCTGCGCATCGTTGGCGATGAAATGCTCGACCTGGCCTTCCACCACGGGGTGTCTGCCGGCTTCGACCTCGATCAGCGGCTCATCGGCGAACTCGGGGCTCGCCCAATCGAGCACCGCAGCGCGTTCGGCGAAGGTCGCCAACATGTCGAGTTCGGCGAGCGCAGCGGCTGCGCGCTGCAATTGAGGGATGTGCGCCGCGAGATCGTCAAGCAGCTTCTCGTAGAGGAATTTCTCGCGCGCGAGCGCCCGCTCCTGAGCGGAAAGTGCCTTGTCTTCAAACGTTTTCAATTCGGGCGTAATGTAGCGCTCGGCATTTTTCAGCGTTTGGCGGCGGCGGTAGTCGTCCGGTACCCTGTCGGCCTGGGCGCGCGTGACCTCGATGTAAAAACCGTGCACCCGGTTGTATTCGACCTTGAGATTGGGAATCCCGGTGCGGCTTTTTTCCCGCGCCTCGAGTTCCATCAGGAACGCCCCGCAGTTCGTCTGAATCGCGCGCAGCTCGTCAAGCTCGGCATCAAAGCCGTCGGCGATCACGCCGCCTTCGCGCAGCACCGCCGCCGGCTCCGGCCTGATCGCCGCCGAGAGCAGCGCGGTGAGGTCGTCCTGCGGCGCGAGCGCGGCAGCAAGTGCGGCAAGCCGCGGAGTAAGTGCCGTGGCAACGACGGCGGTAAGTTCCGGAAGACTTGCGAGCGTATCGCGCAGTCCGGACAGATCGCGCGGGCGCGCCGACTTCAGTGCGATGCGCGCGGTGATGCGCTCGACATCGACGCAAGTTCTGAGGATCTCGTGCAGCGCCGAATAAATGCCGCGGCCAGTATCGCCCATAACCGCCGCGACCGCGGCGAGCCGCAATTCCAGCACTTCGCGGTCGCGCAGCGGATGATGCAGGGCGTGGCGCAGCAGCCGGCTGCCCATGCCGGTGGCGCAGGTGTCGAGCAGCGAGAGCAGCGTCGGCGCCGCTTCGCCGCGGATCGTCTCGGAAATTTCAAGGTTGCGGCGGGTGGCCGGGTCCATGCGCACGAAGGCGCGTTCCTGCTCCACCGTGAGCGACTTGACGTGCACGATCGTCGTGCCCTGCGTTGATCTTGCGTACTCGAGGAGTGCGCCGGCGGCGGCGACCGCAGAGGTCAGGCCGGCGGCGCCAAATCCCGACAGATCCAGCGTTTCGAACTGTCTGCACAAATTACGGCGCGCGGCGTCGAAATCAAAATACCATGGCGGCAACCGCTTGACGGCGGCATCGCCGTTGGCGAGCTGCGGCAATTCCGCCGCATCGGCGACCAATATCTCTGAAGGGCGCAGCCGTTCGAGTTCATTGGCGAGGTCCGCGACGACAATTTCCATCACAGCGAACCGGCCAGAGGCGAGCGACAGCCAGGCGAGTCCCACCGTGGCGCGGTGGACGTGGAGCGCGAGCAGCAGATTGTCGCGCTTGTCGTCGAGCAGCGCCGAATCGGTGAGCGTGCCGGGTGTGACGATGCGCGTGACCTGGCGCTCGACCGGGCCTTTGGACGTGTTGGGATCGCCGATCTGCTCGCAGATCGCGACGGATTCGCCGAGCCTGACGAGCTTCGCGAGGTACTGATCGACCGCGTGGTATGGCACGCCGGCCATCCTGATCGCTTCGCCGGCGGAGGCGCCGCGCGTGGTCAGCGTGATGTCGAGCAAGCGCGCGGCGCGCTCGGCGTCGTCGTAGAACATCTCGTAGAAATCCCCCATCCGGTAGAACAGCAGCATGTCCGGATGCTGCGCCTTGATGCGCAGGTACTGCTGCATCATCGGGGTGTGTCGGGAAATTTCGGGCGCGCCAGGTCCCTTGTCCGACTTTTCGTTTTGCGGTATAACTCCCTGTTGTTCCAAGAGAAATAAGCCTTAGATCGTGGTTCTTCTGTTCAAGATTGGGCAAGTCTTTGCAAGTCCTTGCCCGCCAATTCAGTGTAGGTGCCGGTATAGATCGACCTTTCGAGAGGATGCATGGCGCGCAAACCTACACTGAAAACCCCGCAGCCTCTGACCGCCGCGATTATCGCGTACATGAAGCCGGGCGAGGAGCGCGGTGACGCGCAGTGTGCCGGATTGCGCGTGCGCTGTCTGGCTTCAGGGCAGAAGGTCTTCTTCTATCGCTACCGCGCCCGCGATGGCGCGCTGCGGGAGATCAGACTGGGCCAAGTCGGACCGCTGACGCTCGCCAAGGCGCGTGACGCCGCTTTAAGGAAGCGGCTGGAGCGGGACCAGGGTAAAGACCCTCAGCTCGAAAAGCGAAAGCAGAAAGTGGAGGCGACGCGCGAGCGGGTCGCGCAGCGCCAGGCGGCCTATACGCTCGAGGATCTGGTCAACGAATATATCGAGGAAGCGCTCAAGGGCCAGAAGCGCGGCGCCGAGAGCGCCCGGATACTGCGGCAGGACCTGCTGCCAGTGCTTGGCCACCGGCCGGCGCTGCAGATCACGCGGCGCGAGCTGCAGGACGAGGTAATCCGGCCGAGGATGGCGAAGGCGCCGCGGGTGGCGACGCAGCTCCTGTCCCGGATCAGGTGCGCCTACGCTCACGCGATTGAGCAGGGACGGCTGCCCGATGATTTCATCTCCCCGACGATCGGCATCAAAGGGGCGCCGCAGGTGCGCAGGCGGCGTGCTCTGACGGACGCCGAGCTCGCGACCCTCATGAAGTGGCTGCCCCACAGCCCCTACAGCCGCACCGTGCGCGAGGCGCTGTCGCTGGTGCTGCTCACCGGCTGCCGTTCAGGAGAGGTGATTGCCGCGCTCTGGCGCGACATAGATCTTGAGCGCGGCGTGTGGACGATCCGCGAGACGAAGAACGGCGATGGATGGGTCCAAAGGTGTCCTAAAAGTCCCCTTGAATACCTGGAGGGGGGATATGAGACTGATGTGTTTTCTCGGCCTTTGCCTGTTAGTTTTTGCGCCGACCCAAGACGCTCACGGGCAAGATGACCAGCGCCACGAAATCATAAGTAAGAAGAAGATATTTTCGGCCTATTTTAAGGGCGCCACGGCGGATGTCGGAGCGATCAACTTTGCAAGAGACCCAGCGGAAGTTGAAACGGCATCAGTGAGGCTGGTTCAGAAAACGGACTATACCTTCAACCTCCTGCAGCAGAATCAGTTGCTGGACATGAAGCTGCAAGCCTACAAGCATAGCTGGCTCGATCTAAAACCTGACCTCTCGAAAAATCCCACCGACCCGATGACGCGTGCAAAGTTTCAAGTGTTCTTCAAGAATTTCGCCTCAGCCACCGATGGAACCAATTGCACCTTCGTTGTAAGCGCATCACAAGGTGAGGGGGCATTGGTAATGTACGCGAAGGCACAGGATGTGGACACGGGAAGGCAATATAGGGAATTGGGTATGGTCGTAGTTACTCTCGATCGTCGATCTTCCTTAACCACTGGCTGGTCGCGCGCACCGGCGAAGAGGTAGTGAGCGGCGGGTCGAAGTACCGTCCTAGCACGCCGCGCGCCGCGGATTCAGCAAGCCAGCGAGAAACCGCATAGGCATCGTGCTGATCCGTCGTGCGCTTCTCGCGCGGATAGCGATTGCGAAAGATGGACGGATAGACTTCGGCGATCACCGCCTTGCCTTCGGCTGGCGTCCAGCCGTCGAACGGCCGGATGTGCACGCGCCCGCCCACGGCTTCGCGGATGCGCTTGAGCCATGGAATACCCGCGTGCGTGGACTTCGCGACTTGGCCTTGCACGTCAAAGTGGAACACGCTCCTTGCCGAGGAAGTCCAACGCTCGCACAGCCGGAATTCTGTTGCACGGCCCGTGCGCGCGCCCGGCGGTGGTCCGCCCCTTCGCGCGAGCGCGCCGTCGCGCACGAAATCCACATAGACGTGATCTCCATCCGTCGGCCAGTAATGAATAAAGTTGTCCAGGAACTGCGGCCATGACTTCAACCTGTGCCGCTTGAAGTAGCCGACGGGAAATGAGAAGCCATGATCGATGCCGGCGACGTTGCGCACACCCTTACGGGCGAGATCCATCAGGTAGGCGGCGATCTCGGCGGGCGTCCAGTTGCACGGCATATTGTTGTTCGACGGTGCGGGCGAAAACTGCCGTTCAGGACTGCCCACCGGGCTTCGCGGCATACACCTGCAGCTCCTTGAGGCGGCACGTGGGCGTGCGCGCGCCGGAGTAGTCGATGCCGATGAAAAGATCGAATTCGCTGCTCACGCCTGTGCTTGCTCGTTCACAAGTGGTGAACCATCGGGCAGGGTGAGACGGAATTGCACGCGCGAGCGCTCAAGCGCGCTAGTGCGCTTGACGGCCTCGATGAGCGCATTCACGTCCGCATAGTCGAAAGCACCGGTCCATTGCTGCATAAGCGAGAGGGCGCGAATGAGGCCGCTGGGATTATCCTGGCGCGACAACTGCCGTTGGCAGTCCACGTACTCTTCATGAAATAGCGTCGGAATGATGATGCGCGCCTCGCCCACGCGTGAAAGCTCGGCATTCATCACTAACCGGGACATCCGGCCGTTTCCATCATTGAATGGGTGAACCTCCGTCACGAGGAACGAGTAATAGATCGCGCGGGCCAGGCCTTCAGGAATGCTTCGCGCCAGCAGCGAGCCCTCGATGAGGGTGCCCCTCACCATGTGTGGAACGACAAACCAGGTTCCACCCGCCCGGTTTGGTTCGAGCTTGAACTCACCAGGACTGCTTTCGGAACGCTTTTCGAGCATTTGCGCGTGACGCCTCGCGAGTTCCTCGGGAAAATCCGCGCCAAACGGAGGAACCGTATCGCGGCCGGGAGACTGTAGCGCCAGCCGGAAGACGCCAAGTATGTCGTGGGAGTCTTTCGGCCGCCGTTCGATGATGCGTCCTTCAAGCGCGATATCGCGTGCCTCCTCGATTTCAAACTCGGTGCCTTCCATGTAGTTGGAGAAATAGGCTTCGAGGAACGCAAAATGGGAACGCGCCGGCTCGTTTCCCGCAACTGCGGGACGACGGGCGAGTACGATCGCCCGAAGCTTCGCGGCGAGCACCTCGAAGCGCGCCATCCGCTCCGTGTCAACGGGCGTGCCTTTTGCCACGAGCTTGCCTTCTTTCGTCTTGAGGATGCCGTCGGCGTGGGTTGCCAGCAGCGCGCCGATGAGCTTGTCGAGCTTCCTGAATTGGTCCTTGAAGCCCAAAGGTTCCACGAGCGCTCTCGCGTCGTCGCGGATTCGGTTGAGTCCGGCCTCACCGTTCGCGTGCAATATCTTGATGAGCAGCTCTTCGATAGCCTTTGCACCTGCGGACTTGCCGCGGGTCCCCCGCTCGGGAGACAGGTTCTCCAGGAGATGGCGCGGACGAGATGCGAAGTAAAGCTTGCCGTCTCCGAGCGGCATGTCGCCGGGGAGCGGTCCCGCTCCTTTGACCAGAACCGCCTGCACGCCCGGCAGAGTAATCTTTCGATTGAAGTTGGTAGGGTGGCTGAGGTACACAACGCCATCTTTCGTGAGTCCCCCGGCGTAGGCGCTGCGGTACGACACAACCGCTCCGGGAGCAAGGGCGCCGACTATGCGAAACCAATTGCGGCGCACAACTGCTTTCTGCGTTCCCGGATCTTTCTCGCGGAGATAGATGCCTTCAGCAATGCGGGTCAGTTCGCCTTCCTTGGCTCGGCGCTGAATAGCCCGCGTTTCGGCTCCCGATTCGTTGCCTCGGGTGATGAAAACCTCGTCTTGTCGGGTGGTAGCTAAATTTGCCAAGGCGGCCCCCTGGTTTGTCGTCTATCCGCTATTGTAATACATATATTGTCGTCCATGTGCTAATTAATGTGGCGCCTGTGTCGGCATGCCGCTATGTAGCGGGATTCCACAGCACAAATTGTCGTCTATACCATGATTTATATGGCTATTTTGTCGCTATACCGCTAAAACTCACGGCTCGTTGGACTTGGATATTGAAAAGAAACAACTCGTCGTAGTGTGGCTACGACAACTCAGGTTTTTTCAAATGCAAGGGAATGCCCAGCTCGTTCGGCTATTCAGCCAATTCAATAGGAAATCACCCCCTCGTTTTCCTACTGCCCTGCGCCGCGGCTGCGCCTACGCTATGGCTGTGGGACTTCGCAAAAACGTGACGATCGGCCTTTCGCCGGAGGAATGCCTGCGCGTCCAGGGCGCAGCTGCGGTTGCGGGGGTGCCGGTGGTGACCTACCTCAAATGGCTCTTGCGAGGAGGGGCGGCGGTAGATGGTATGGGCGGGCATACGACCGCAGTTCTTGAGCGCTTGGACGCAATCAGCGTCGCGATCGCGAGGCTTTCGAGCTTGCCGGAAGGCCGAGCGGTTTTACGTCAACCACATCGTGCTCGCGGAGTCGGTCTGGGTGCTGCATAGCGTTTATCGTTATCGCAAACCCGATTTGTTGCGGTTCCTTAACGATGTCCTGGGCAATGCCAGCCTCGTGATCGAAAACGAGTCGGAGGTGGAGTCGGCGTTATATCTTTATCAGCAGGAGGCTGCCGACTTTGCCGATTGCCTGATTGCCGCAAAGAATTTCGCGGCAGGCTGCGAAGCGACGGTCGCATTCGACGAGATCGCTGCCCGGATTCACGGATAGTGCCTGTTCTCGTACGCCTCGACGAGCGTGACCGGCACGTCCAGGCGTTCGCCCTCGGGCGTATCGCGTTCCGCCGCCATCAGCGCCTCGATCTCCTTCAGCGCGGAGCGGTAATCCGCTTTGGTCTCGATAGGCATTGCTTCAGTAGTGGTAGCGTGCCTGCGCGATGTACAGCGTGCCCGCCTCGACGCGATAGACCAGGCGGTGCTCGTCGCTGATGCGGCGGGACCAGTAACCCTGCCATTCGTGTTTCAGCGCCTCTGGCTTGCCCACGCCCGCAAAGGGACTGCGACGAATGTCGGCGATCAGGGCCTCGATGCGCGCAAGCACGTTCGGGTTGCGCTTGCGCCACCACGCGAGGTCCTCCTTTGCCTGCGTGGTGTAGTAGGGCTCACCGGCGACGGGTGCGGCGGGGCCGGTGCGCGGCTGCGCTGCGGGCGATTTCTTTTTCGATTTCCTCATGAGCGGCGCGCAGGCGCGAAGCGTTCTTGGGACTGCGGAACAGATGGGCCGTCGCTTCCAGCGCCGAGTACTCCTCCGCCGACAACAACACGGCGGGCTTGCCGCGCTGCCGCACGATCAGGAGCGGCGTGCGATCCTCGTTCACTTTGTCGAGCGCCTTGGCGAGCTCGTTGCGCAGGCGGGAATAGGTGATGGTGTCGGGCATGGATATGTCCAATGTATTGGACAATTCTATCCGAAGAACGGCGGCGCCGCCATCCTTCCTCCTCCGTTACAGTCGTGCGACGCGCTCCAGCATCTCCCGCTCGGGCCAGTGCACCACGCGGCCGGCCATTGCCGGACGTTCGTTGAGATGGCGCGAGGCCAGGACCGGGTCGAGATCGAGCACGTTGCCGATGCGCATCAGCATCCCGTCAGGTCCCGGCGCGCGATGGTCATGGGCCCAAGCACCGAGCGATCTGTGGCGGTGTCGAAGCGCGGCGCCCCGAAAGCGAGTTCGATCTTTTTCAGCACCGCTTCTCTTGCCCCGCCGGTTGCGAGCGAGGCGAGAAACAGCTCGCGGTGCCAGCGTCCGAGTTCCTTGAACTGCGGCGCGCGCAGCCCCGGCAGGAACAGGCAGTAGCGCGTCGCGTCGTGGCAGAACAGGAGGCACTGTCGGCGATCGATCTGGTAGAGGTTTGCGTGCCAGCTTCCCAGCGGTCCCGCTTCCTCGAGCCGCTCGCTTGATACTTCCCGAAGACGTGCGGCGAGCTTGCGGGTGCAGTGAACGATCAAAGTGGTCCTATCTGTGCTGGATGTTTGCCTGTTATTTTAGGCGTTAAGACGTTTATAGCCTACTTAACTGGGCAGTTATAGGAATAAGAGGTTGACGTATGTGCCGAATTTACCCTAATATATTAGGCACTATTTAACTTAGCGCCTAATATTATGGGCATAAAGAAAACTCTCCCCACCGCGGCTACCGAGCGCATCAAGGAGCTTGGCCACCGCCTGCGACTGGCCAGGACTCGCCGCGGCATGACGATCGCCGAGGTTGCGGCCAAGGCCGGCATCAATCGCAACACGCTCAACGCGCTCGAACTTGGCAAGCCCGGTGTTGCGATCGGAGCCTACGTCACCGTTCTGTGGGCGCTGGGCTTGGACAAAACGCTGGACGGCGTCGCTCACCCCGACGCCGATACCCACGGCAAGACGCTGGAGGCGTCACGCCGGCCCGCACGCGTTCGCAAATCGCAGAAGTCGAAGAACGAATATGACTTCTGAGCGCCAGGCATACGTCTACGTTCAACTGCCCGGCACGCTCGACACCGTGCCGGCGGCCTTGTTGAAGGTCGAAAAACTGCGCGACGGAACATTCGTCGGCCGCTTCCGATACGGCGACCGTTATCTGGAGCGCAAGGATGCGGTCGAGTTCGATCCTTTTCAACTCCCGCTTGGCAACACCGTCTACGAATTCACCAAGCTGAAGGGAATTCCCGGCGCGGTGCGCGACGCTGGACCCGATGCCTGGGGGCGGCGCGTGATCGAGCACAAGCTGCAACGCAGCCCTGGCGACCTGGAGGAGATCGATTACCTGCTGAACGGACCGCAGGATGGCGCCGGCTATTTGAGCTTCGGCACCAGGGTGGAGCCTCCGACACCGAAGCGCCCATATAACCGCACGCATCAACTCGCGGAACTGGTCGCCGCTGCGGAAGCGATCGAAGAAGGAAAACGCGTCCCCGAGCACATCCTGGAGCGGCTCGAGCCCGGCACATCAATGGGCGGCGCACGGCCCAAGGCCACCATCGAGGACGACAATCGCTTGTGGGTCGGCAAGTTTCCGGAAAAAACGGACCGCTGCAACCTTCAGCGCGTGGAGTACGCGACTCTTGAGCTTGCGCGCCGTTGCGGCATCGCTGTTTGCAATTCACGCCTGCAAGCGGTCGGGGGACACGACGTGCTCATGGTGGAGCGTTTCGACCGCGAACACACGGAAGGCGGTTATCTCCGCTTCGGGCTCGTCAGCGGGCTCACCATGCTGGATTCCGACGAGAACTATCTGGACCGGGAACGCTGGTCTTATCCCTTGCTCGCCGATCAGCTCCGCCGCTGGTCGGATAAGCCCGACGAAGATCGCATCGAGCTATTCCGGCGCATCATCTTCAACGCCGCCGTCACCAACAACGATGACCATCCCCGCAACCACGCGGTGCTTCGCACCGGACGCGGATGGCGCCTGACGCCGGCGTACGACCTGGTGCCTGCGCCCCTGGTCAGCCTCGAACGCCGGGATCTCGCGATGACGATCGGCACCTACGGCCGCACGGCAAGTATCTACAACCTGCTTTCCCAATGCGAGCGGTTCGGGCTCACAATAGAGGCGGCAAAGAAGGAGATCGAGAAGGTGGTGACAACGGTCCGAGCCTGGCAGGACCATTTCCTCGCGTGCGGTGTATCCGCAAAGGATGTCGAGTACATGGCCCAGGCATTCCTGCCCGAGTGTTTTTTCTTCGAAAAGCCGCTGGAAGGGTAACTGGCTGGTGGCCTCTGAATAAACCATGCTTTTTGCTATGGAAAAGGCGCCTCTAAGCGCTCAAATGAGGCCTCTGTCACCGACATATCTCGGCGGACCAAATAATTGCCGTGGTCCGACCCGGAATTCCGGCGATGACCATCACCTGCCGGCTGATATACAGCCCCCTGGCGGGGCCTGGTTACTTTCTTTGCTCCCCCAAAGAAAGTAACCAAAGAAAGGAGTTCCCCGGGTCGCCGAGGAAAATCGGGGACTGACCTGCCGTTCGGGTCTGTCCCTGATTTTCCTTTCCCCTGCGCTGCTCGACCAAGCCGGCGGTCTGCGCAACTCGCGAACCATCTGCGCCCATACACACAGACCAGATCGACATTGCCATCGCTACTCGGACGACATTCCAGCTCGCACAGTGCTCGACCGAAACCCCGGCTTGGTCTGCGCTGCTCGGCGGCTCGCAGGGGCCCCAAGATCAAAAACCGTAATTCACGGCCTTAGGCGAACAGTTTTCTGTTCCGTATTAGTGGTCCCTGAAGTAGTTTTGCCGATTTGGTATGCTGCCGTACTAGTGATAGAGATGTCCGCCGTGGACACTAGCTGACGCACAGGTGTCCATATCGGATTATCCCGAACGTGACTTGCGGACCAAGCCGAGATTATTATGCAAAAGACAGGCTGGGTTTCTCAACATACGAGAGGGAATCAAGAGCTTCTTCCTCGTTCTTGTATTCCTCCTCGTGGTTGTAGTGGGTATATGGCAGGAATCTATTTGCTCCGTCGTAGCAATAGCAAAAGCGGGTTATCCACCATCGATGGTAAATATCCTCATAGGAAATGGCCCCGTGAACTACGAGAAGTTCTTTATCTGGGTCATAAGGCGCATGGGGATCGAATTTCATGTCCCCATGAAGATGAACCCAAACGCCATATTTTTGGGTGGGGGCGAGCATTTGTCGGGGCGCGGGATACTCGCGGCCCTCATATACCCTGTCGAAATCAGCCCCCATCGTCGTCATCATACCGTTGATGCGAACCGTCATGTTCGTGGCGGGAGTATGACCAAAGTTCTTTACTCTAATCCGTGGCCGGTGAGGGTGGTCATCCTGAATTTGTCGACGATCCGCAGGATCAGTGGCATTAGCTTTCCAACGAAAATAAATATCATCCAACGCAATGTAAGCCCGAAGTTCCTTTCTGGCCTTATCCCTGCCGTCGATAAACAGGGCCAACGTGAAAACGCCAATGACAATCGTGAAAAGAGCGATAACGGTTCCGTTGTTTCTATCCAGCCAATGCCAAGCGCAGCCGACATGCCTACGGATCGGGACGAAGAACAGGGCCGGACGTTCATTAAGGGGCTGGTTCTCATAGTTTTGCTGTGGTTTGTCTATGCATTCCTGCATCGTCTCTGAGCCGTATATGAAAAAGATGACTGCCGAGATTACTAGGAATCCCCATATTTGCGACCGCCATTTTTTGATGAAACTTAACATACCTTTATCGCTGCGCCGAAAATGTCCGCGTTCTCGCGGTTGTTGTGTCTGAACTCGAACTCATTGACATAAAGCTGGAGATACTTTTTGCTGACCTTGCGGAATGTGCCGACGATGCCGCGCTTAATCATAGACCAGAATCCCTCGATAGTTTGAGTATGAATTGCGCCTATAACATACTCTCCGCCGCTATGATTGACCATGCCATGCGGGAACTCTTGTCCAAGGTAGCGGTAGCCTACCATCGACGTCGATCCTGCAACCGATGCCCTTTGCTGGCATCTGAGCAACATGACTGATACCGAATCCCGGCAACGGGAAACGTCAAGGTCGAATAAAATAACTCCATGTTGCCTCGCTCACTCTCCCACGACCGAGCCACCGCATACGCACGATCGGGGTTATTTAAGGGGCTGACCGCCTTTTCCGAGCTAGAGCGGCGCATCGAGCAACTCCCAACCGAGCAGGAGCGTGGCGACGCCTTCGAGGTCTTTGTCGAGGCACATCTCAACACAGATGAGACCGCGCAGGCTGATGAAGTCTGGGTTGTTGGCAAGGTTCCCTCAGAAATCCGACGCAAGCTGAACCTCCCTGCCAGCGACTACGGCTATGACGGAGTTTTTCGGACGAGGCTTGGCGAATTGGTTCCCTACCAAGCCAAGTTCCGCACGGGCCGTACCGCCTTGCCTTACCGTGAGCTATCAACGTTCTTCGGCATCACCGAGAAAGCTGAACGTCGCGTTGTCATTACCAATTCAGTAGGGATCGCGGAGGTCGCCAAGTCGCGCACGAACTTCAATGCAACGCGAGGCACCGACTTTGACCGACTGGATGCCGCACAGCTTGCCCTGATCGCAGCGTGGATCGAGGGCATCACCCCTCCACCCCGAATAAGGGAGCCACGACCCCACCAGCGGGCCGCGTTGACCGATATTGCAAGTGAACTCGCCGCCCATGATCGTGCGACCGTCGTGATGGCTTGCGGCACCGGGAAAACGCTAGTGGCGCTTTGGGCTGCGGAACAGGCGCAGGCAAGGCGCGTCTTGGTGCTCGTGCCGTCGCTTAACCTTGTCCGGCAGACGCTACACGAGTGGGCCAAGTGGACGAATTGGGGCGAGCGTTTTCGTTATTTGTGTGTCTGCTCTGACCCGAAGGTTTCAGCGGGGTTAGACGAGATCGAGATCCGGCCTGAAGACGCGGACTTTCCCGTTCGAACGGACCCTGCCATCGTCAGGCAATTCCTCGATGCCGGTGATAGTGCCGTGTCTGTCGTGTTTTGCACCTACCACTCTGCACCTGTGGTTGGCGAGGCGGTAAGGGGTATTCAACCCTTCGACCTCGGAATCTTTGATGAGGCCCACAAGACCACGGGTCGGGAGGGCACCCGCTACGGTTTTGCGCTAAAGGACAAGAACCTGCCGATCCGCAAGCGGTTGTTTCTCACCGCCACCCCGCGTCACTACGACATTGGTAAGCGTAATAAGGAAGGCGATTTTGCGGTTGTTTCCATGGACGACGCGGCGATCTACGGGCGCGTGGCGCATCGCCTGACCTTTGCCCGGGCTGCGGAGCAGAAGATCATTGTTCCGTACAAAGTCGTGATCTCGGTCGTAGATAGCGACATGTTCGACAACGCACTTCTCGACCAGTCCGAAGTGGCAATCAAGGGTGATCCGGTTCGGGCGAAGTGGGTCGCGCACCAGATTGCCCTCAAACGTGCCGTCGAGGAACACGATGTCAAGCGGATTATCACGTTTCACTCAAGCATCAGGGCTGCGGTCGCGTTCGTCTCCGATGACTCAGAGGGCATCGGGTTCCATCTACCCAATTTCCAGCGGTTTCACGTTTCTGGCGTACAGCCCACCGCAGAACGTGACGAGCATATGGGCGAGTTTGCACGGGTCCAGCGAGGGGTTATCACCAATGCACGATGCCTGACCGAGGGTGTGGATGTGCCGTCGGTAGATATGGTCGCGTTTATGAACCCTCGGCGTAGCCGGGTGGACATCGTCCAAGCGGTTGGTCGCGCCATGCGGACTTCGGGCGAGGACAAGACTTGCGGCTATGTGCTTATCCCGCTATTCCTCGAATTGCGGCAGGGCGAGACCCTCACCGAGGCCCTTGAGCGAAGTGATTTCGATGAGATTGCTCAGGTTCTCAACGCTATGCGCGACAACGACGATGAGTTAAGCGACATCATCCAAGCACTAAGCCTTGAGAGAGGCAGAACCGGCGGGGTTGATGAATCCCGCATACGTGGCAAGGTTGAAGTGTTGGGGCCGCAAATCCAGTTGAGCGAGCTCGCCGCCTCGATACGCACCCTACTTGTCAACGAACTCGGCATCACTTGGGATGAGCGGTATGGACAGTTGATTGCATACAAGCAGACCCATGGCGACTGCAATGTGCCGGCTAAATGGAAGGACAATCCTGAGCTGGGAATTTGGTGCAGCACTCAAAGGAGTGCATACAAGAGTAACAATCTCTCTCAAGATCGCGTCACACGGCTAAAGGAACTCGGCTTTGTGTGGAATCAATTTGCCTTGGCATGGGAAGAGATGTTTGCCGTATTGGTTGCATACAAGCGGACCCATGGCGACTGTGATGTGCCGCTGAGATGGAAAGACAATCCACAGCTGGGACGTTGGTGCAACCAACAGAGGAGCATATTCGGGAGTAACAATCTCTCCCAAGATCACGTTACACGCCTAGAGCAACTCGGCTTCGCGTGGAATCCACTTGAAGTTGCGTGGGAGGAAATGTTTGCCGCGTTGGTTGCATACAAGCAGACCCATGGCGACTGCAATGTGCCGAATAGATGGAAGGACAATCCGAAGCTTGGAAGTTGGTGCAACACTCAAAGACTGTCTTACAAGAAGGGCAAGCTTCCCCTCGACCACATCAAGCGGCTCCAAGAACTTGGTTTTGTCTGGGATCGAATTGCCGTCGCATGGGAGGAAATGTTTGCCGCGTTGGTTGCATACAAGCAGACCCATGGCGACTGCAATGTGCCGAAGGGATGGAAGGACAATCCTGCGCTGGCAACTTGGTGCAACAGGCAGAGGGTCATATTTAAGAACAACAAACTCTCTCCCGACCGCGTCACACGGCTAAAGGAACTTGGCTTTGTGTGGGATCCACATGAAGTTGCATGGGAGGAGATGTTTGCGGCATTGGCTGCATACAAGCATGCCCTTGGCGACTGCAATGTGCCGAATAGATGGACGGACAATCCTGAGCTTGGACGTTGGTGCGGCAACCAGAGGAACATATTTAAGAGTAACAAGCTCCCTCAAGATCGCGTCACACGGCTAAAGGAACTTGGCTTTGTGTGGGATCCACTTGAAGTTGCATGGGAGGAAATGTTTGCCGCGTTGGTTGCATACAAGCAGACCCATGGCGACTGCAATGTGCCGAATAGATGGAAGGATAATCCTGAGCTTGGAGGTTGGTGCGGCAAGCAGAGGCAAGCATACAAGGATAAAACACTCTCTCCCGACCGCGTCACACGGTTAAAGGAACTCGGTTTTGAGTGGGATCTATTTGAAGTTGCATGGGAGGAGATGTTTGCCGCGTTGGTTGCATACAAGCAGACCCATGGCGACTGCAATGTGCCGCAAAACTGGGCAGACAATCCTGAGCTTGGAGGTTGGTGCGGCAAGCAGAGGCAAGCATACAAGGGTAAAACACTCTCTCCCGACCGCGTCACACGGTTAAAGGAACTCGGTTTTGAGTGGGATCTATTTGAAGTTGCATGGGAGGAGATGTTTGCCGCATTGGTTGCATACAAGCAGACCCACGGCGACTGTGATGTGCCGACAAAATGGAAGGACAATCCTAAGCTTGGCGGTTGGTGCCAGACGCAGAGGACGGTTTATAAGAACAACAAACTGTCTACCGACCGTGTCAAACGGCTGGAGCGACTCGGGTTTGTGTGGGATCGGCTCTCGGTCGCTTGGGAGGAAACTTGGGAGGAGATGTTTGCCGCGCTATCCGCCTACAAACAGACCCATGGTAACTGCAATGTCCCCCGGGGATGGAAGGACAATCCTAAGCTTGAAGGTTGGTGCCGCACTCAAAGAAGTATTTACAACAAGGGCAAGCTTTCCCCAGACCGCGTCAGGCGGCTCGATGCAATTGGATTTTTTGGGAAGCCAAGGACCTTGGCGAAGGTTAACGTGAATGGTTGACTGATGCGCCCCCAAGGGATTTGCCGCTTTATGGGGTGCAGGCTGAGGCGAAAGCTGCAAGACGAGGACTGTGGGCCGATCCTGGGCCTGTGCCGCCGTGGGAGTGCAGGCGGGGGCACTCGCGATGAGCTAATCAAATGGATTCTAAAACGAAGCAGCCCGAGAGCTGAACAAAGTGGTATAGACGCGTAGCGATCAAGTCCAACCGCCCAAGGAACGAAGGGGCGGCGTCTCCAAGATCCCGTCAAGCGCAACGGCGCGGAGACTCGTACTAACTACTGATTGCCCGTCTATCTGAAAGCGGTTGAACTGATGAGCCCCTATTTTGCCACGGTGCGCGAAGGAGGGTCGACGCGTGTGCGACAATGTTGCGACGTTTATCTGCCCGATCATGCAACACTGGTTTTTCAAGGTGCTCTTTTGCTGCTCGCTTGCAGCGTGCACGCCGCAAGCCGGCCTGCTGATGTCGCTACTGCCGGACGGCACCGTGCCGATTCTGTTAAGCAACCTCGAGCGCGTGGATGACAACAACCGGCGGCGCCTTGAGGATTTCGAGCGGCGCGGGGACTGGATCGGGCTGGCGCGCTTCGCCGAGGAAAATATTGCCAGGGACAAGTCCAACGCCGACTGGTGGCTGGTGGCGGGGTATGCCCACTCCCGGCTCGGGCAGCATCAGCGCGCAACGGAATTTTACGGCGAAGCGGTGCGCCTCGCGCCGGAGGAGGCCACGGGCTGGAACCTGCTGGCCCAGTCGTACCGCGCAACCGGGCAGCCGCAGCGCGCGATCGGCACACTCAATCACGCGTTAGTCGCGGTCCGCGATGTACCGCAGACCTTCTATCTTCTGGGTGAGAGTTACGGCGACATCGGCCGCTTTGACCTTGCCAGCGTCGCGTATCAGGAGGCGTTGAAGATCGACAGCGGTTTCGCCGAGGCGTGGTTCGGGATGGGGCGTGCCTACGTCCGGCTCGGACGATCGGCGGAAGCCGGCGAAGTCGTGACGGTCCTCGAGCGGCTGAACCCGCGGTTGGCGACGGAGCTTGCGGCCGCGCTATCCCAGCGCAAATGACCGATTTATGCGGCACCGCATGACGCGCCCCGCAACGTCGGGCAGGCTCTTAGAGCATGTAACGAAATGACTCACCCCCACCCTAACCCTCCCCCTGGGCCATGGGGAGGGAATATCATTTTGTTACGTGCTCTTAGTTGCACTGTGTTATAAACCAAGGTATTATCGCGGCATCTTCACGTGATCTTGGAGGTGCTCCATGGGACGCAGCCTGGAATCGC